>NZ_PVWO01000034.1 GCF_003003845.1 Chamaesiphon polymorphus CCALA 037
CTGGCAAATCGAACACGCTCGTAGAAGCTAATCAAATCGGATTCCTCGAACGCAAATTACAACGCGACCTCAACCAAAATTGGCAAGAACGCGGTCAAATCACACAAGCTGCTAATTTTAATGTCAGAGTCAATCAAGACGGCCAGATCGTCAATTATCAGGTCGTAGGACAGACAAATGCCGAGCAGTCGAAGCTGACTCCTTTGCCCAAACTGGCCACCAATAATACCGATGCCAATCAAGCGATCGGGAATTTTAGCGTCGTATTTAACCCCTCCGGCTCGCTAGAAGTCGAGCCAGCCGATACCGTACAAGGGCTAAAGAGTTTCGGCAAACCGATTACCGAGCCTAAATTGCGGACAGAGTTGGCAACACAGCTTAAAACGACACTTCAGAAATCTTTGTCTGGTGGCAAACCCCTCGACTCCCAAAATCTTAATTACCGAGTTGCGGTGACTAAAACTGGCGAAATTGTCGATTACGAGCCGACAGATAAACTAGCTGCCGATCGCGAAGCCAAAACCCCACTACCAAAATTGGCAACATTCAACGCTCAAGCAGCAATTTCTCAAGAACCACTCGCCCAATATCAAGTAATATTTCAGCCCGATGGCAAAATTTTAGTCACGCCCAAATAGAGCGCGCTCAAGTGCAGACAGATTGCGCAGTGTGCGGTTGACAGCCCTAGTCAGGACTGACAAAATAGAAGTTATATGAGCAAAATTATCCCACCTCAAGATTCAGGAATAGTGCCTTTTTTAGGGGAACGCTCCGCAAGAAGAGGTACTGCACCCAAAGAACGGCTCTTGCTAACCAGATCGTGGCAGTTATTACCTTATACCCTCTTAGGGGCGGTTTTGTTTGCTTGGGTGTCTAGTGCCCATCTCAACCAATTTTTCTCGGTCTATTTAGTCTTGCTGGCAGCACAACTGGGCACTGTAGGAATCTACTCGCTCATGGGTTGGCTCAGATCGAAAGATCGACAGAATTTTTAGCCGCTTACTGTCTTAATCCACGGAGCAAATGACTGATGAGAAATCGCACGGCAGCAATATTAATTTGTTTTTTTGGCGGCTATTTTGGCATCCATAAATTTTATTTGGGTCAAACTTTTCAGGGGTTGCTGTACTTACTTTTTTGCTGGGCTGGAATCCCCGCGATATTTGCTTTCTTTGATTTTTTCGTACTCTGCTTTATGCCCGATCGAGAGTTCGATATCAGGTTTAACTATGCTGCTCCAAATACACTCGATCGCGGCATGAGTTATCCGGTGGCACCCGCGAGTAAGTCTTCTAAAGAGGCTACTTCTACTTTATACGAATTGAAAAAATTGTATGAAGATGGCATCATTACTGCGGAAGAATATGAAGTGAAACGTCGGAAAATGTTGGACGATATTTAGTTGAGAGTTGAGAGTTGAGAGTTGAGAGTTAGTAGGTCGTCGATCGTCGATCGTCGATCGATTAAATGCCTGACAGCTTATAGATAGCGATCGCAATTAAAATTTATGTCTAGTGCAGCTTTAAAAAAAATCCCCGATTGGGTTTGGTGGTCGCTGTGTCCGGTATTTGGAGCATTGACTATAGCTTATGCTGGCTACAAGACTAAGACCGATCGATGGATCCAAATCGGTGGGGGGATGGGTGCAATCGTCTTCTTAGCATCTTTGGCAGGTTGGTCGTGGCTAGTGTATTTAGCCATTCCGATTCAATTTGGGTTGGCGATGAATATCAAAAACCCTTATTTAATCAAAAGTGCGCCCCGAGGAGCAATTTTACCATCCGATCGCCAGACGGCTCAATTAATTGCCGATATTCGAGGTAAGGTCGATATTAATAAATGCACCAAAGACGATCTGGTACATATCTTAGGTTTGCCGATCGCCTATTCTAATAATATCGAAGCCATTAAAGCCGAAGGCTATATGTTCACGCATATCGAAGAACTAACCTCACTTGCAGATGTCCCCGAAAAATACTGCGAAGCGATCGAACCGATGGTTGCTTTTAATTATTATGAAAAAGATGACGATCCGATCGATTGGCAACGGTTGAATATTCTGCCGCGATCGGAATTAATCGAATTAGGTCTCGATCCCGATAGTGCGACAGTTATCTGCAACGAACGTCAATTACATGGTGCCTATCGATCGCTGGTCGAAGTCAAACGCCGCACTGGTTTACCGATCGCTCTTTACAAGCACTTAATTTAACAAAATGGCGATCGACCATTTAAGGAAGTGCTGTATCGATTACACTTTAATTTGAAGATCGAGCCACTCTAAGAACAGCTCAGACAGAATTTCCTGGTGTAAAATTGGCGTAAGCTGTGGTTGGACGATCTCTTCTAACTGAATGAGATGAGTCCCTTTTTTGGAAAGGATCGGCTTTAAGAGTTGGGGTGGGGTAGACGCGAACACAACAGCACGAACTTCCGCTTCTAGATCCATCCGGTTCACCAAACCACGGTAGCCACCTTTGCGCCCCAGCTCTCGATCCGAGCAGTACTTTCTGGCCATTTCATAGAATGATAATTCACCCTCCTCGATCGCATAATAAAGCTCCAAAGCTAGATCTTCATCATCTAAAGTAACTTCATAAAGTACAGCCTGCAAGTAATCAATTTGGCGTTCGGCAAAAATTGCTTCGACTTTTTCAGAAAACAAATGTAGTGCTAGTTTATTTGACAGCACAGTTTCAGAAATCATTTCTTCAAAATCATCTAGTGTTAATCTATTTTGTTGCAACCAAGTCCAGGTATCTGCCGATCGATTAAGTTGACTGCTCGATCGAATTTGGTTGGCACCCAATTGGAGTTCTTCCTCTGACACCTCAATTTCTAACGATTTGGCGGCAGATGCGATCGCATTACGTTTAGCAATGCCTTCTAACACAACAGAGATTTGACCAGAAATTTTTAACTGGTGAATAATTTCTCGATCGGAATACGGTAAAGTTTCTGTCATACTATTACTCCTAAATATGTTGCTACAATTTCAGTCCACCCTTTTGTAATTGTCGGAATGGATCTAAGATAAAATCAATGATGCGACGCTGGCGGATGATGGTTTCAGCAGTCGCAGATTGTCCTGGAGTTAATTGGATGCGGCGATCGGCATTTTCAATATGGTTTTTGTCTAAAGTAATTTCCAGTTCAAAGATTTCTGCTTGACCTTGCCCTACATCGATGGTTTTAGAATCTGGTGATATCCACCGTAATTTTCCAGAAATAACTCCATAATCCTGGAATGGATAAGCATCGAATTTAAGTTTTACAGGCATCCCTACTCGCATCTGACCGCTTTGTTGACTAGATGCTTGCGCTTTGAGGATTAGTGGTAAACCCTGAGGGGCAATTTGAGCGACAACTTGTCCTGGCTGCACGAATGTTTGGGCTTTTTTAATGGGAAGTTGAAAAATAACACCATTTGCAGGGGATCGGACGATCCGTTGTTCGAGTTGCAAAGTCAGCGATTGAATTTGCTTCTGAGTTTGGGTAATCTCTGACTTAAGAGTTGATATTTGAACCTGTAGGTCATCGAGCTGTTGCTGACTTTTAGAAAGAGTTAGGGTTCCTCCTTGTTCGATACTTTGTTGATTGCTGATTTGTTCTTTCAAGCGGAGTTGCAACTGGGTTTGCTCTGCTTGCAATTGTTGTTGGAGTTTTTGATAAGTTTTCTGCTGACCTTGTAATAGTTTCTCGGCATCCTGAACGGCTCCTTCTGATTGAACCAAACTACTGCTACTAACATTTGCCTGTTTCTGCACTTCAACAACTTTAACTTCGGCAATTGCACCTTGCTGCCAAAGTTTCCGGTAACGTTCGACTTCAGCAAGATTATTTTGATGGCCTTGTTTCACAACTTGTAGAGTTCGCCTAGCTGCATTTAAATTTGCTGCTGCTTTTTCGACTTCGGTCAGTTTTTCGGCTATTTGCAAAGGCGCGCTCAGTTGAGTAGAAGATAGTGTTTGCCGAACCTGCGCAACTTGAGCTTGTTTTTCGAGACGCTGGGCTTGATTTTGTTGCTTTTGAACGGAAAGAGAACTCATGACCTGGTTTTTAATCAGCTCGCTTTGTGTGAGCCGCTCGATTTGACCGCCTAATTTAGCTTGAATTTGCTGGAATTCAGTACGTAAAATGTTTGACTCTAGCTCTAGTAATACTTGTCCTGCCCGAACAAACTGACCTTCTTTAACTCGAACAGCTATTACCGTGCCGTTACTTTTTGCATCTAGTCGAATCGTGGCTCCTTTAGGTTCTAATCGCCCCCTCGCCGTACTCGTTTCGTCAACTTTAGAAAAAAGTACCCACGGCAAAGCAATTAAAGCAAAAATTCCTAAAAAGTAGAGCAATCCTCTAGTCCAAACCTGGGGCAGGGCTTCAAGCTGTTCTTGCACGGCTGAAGACCAGCCATCATTGGCGACAACAGTCGGCATTCCAGTTTGAACCGGAACTATCGATCCATCCGCAGTGACTGGCTCTAGCAATGTATTGGCATCAATAAGATGGTTATTATCAACCGTCAGTGAGTTATTGCGATCGATCGACTCAAGGGTACTACTCTCTAATTTTTCAAATAGTCCTGGCCCGATCTGCAAGTAGCCACGATAAATTAGGTGGATAGCATGAATTAATTCTTGCGCGGGGGTGTTTTTGAGTAAATATCCTCGTGCTCCTGCGGCTAGTGCTTTACGGATATAGTCTGGACTGTCATGGTTGCTGAGTACCATGACTCTAGTTTGACTAAAATTCTGCGATATCGCTTGAGTCAACATCAATCCATTCACGTCAGGCATTTCGATATCGACGATGACAATATCTGGATGAAGGGATGCGATTAACTCCAGAGCTGTCTGGCTATTATCTACACTTCCGACAACCTCTAAATCTTGCTCTAGATCGAAATAAGATTGCAATAGCTCTAAGACAAATTTTCGATCGTCCACTATTAAAATGCGAATGATTTGGGCGGCTTTCTCTGGCAAAGATAAAAGTAATTCCAATTCATTGGTGTGTGTAGAATTTGTCATTAAGCCTTGCCCTTAGTTGCGTTGCTTATCAATTTCTTGTTTGACTATACCATCGTTGTCTTTGCCAGCTTGCGATCGAACGTGC
Organism: Chamaesiphon polymorphus CCALA 037; assembly: GCF_003003845.1. Taxonomy (GTDB): domain Bacteria; phylum Cyanobacteriota; class Cyanobacteriia; order Cyanobacteriales; family Chamaesiphonaceae; genus Chamaesiphon; species Chamaesiphon polymorphus. Next base: position 5,116 of record NZ_PVWO01000034.1, read on the forward strand.
TAGCAAAAGTTACAATTCAATTTTAACATTATTTAAATTAAATCTATTTTCGCAAACATTTAACCATTACCAACGGTGGCAAGTTGTTGCTGATTTAAGTAGTAGTATCGCCCTCGTTTATTCATCAATTCTTGATGTGCTCCACTCTCAACTAGCAACCCTCTATCTAAGACTAAAATCACGTCTGCATTCCGAATTGTTGACAGCCGATGGGCAATGATAATGCTAGTTCGACCTCGCAAAATTTTGGTGAGATTAGTTTGGATGATCCGCTCGGATTCTGTATCTAAATGACTAGTCGCTTCGTCCAGAATTAGTAGCCGAGGGTTACCTAGCAAAGCCCGTGCGATCGCAATTCGCTGGCGTTGTCCGCCCGATAATAAGCCACCTCCCTCACCAATTTGAGTTTCATAACCCATTGGCAGTTTCTTAATAAACTCATCGGCTCCTGCCATGTTTGCTGCCTCTATTACCGCTTCTAACGAAGCTTCGGGATGTCCTAAGCTGATATTTTCTCGAATGGTGCAGCCAAATAAAAATGTATCTTGATCGACAACACCAACCTGTTGACGCAGAGACTGAAGTGAAAGGCTCATCAAATCTTGACCGTCAATTAAGATTCGACCTTCTGTCGGTGGATATAAACCCAAAACAAGTTTAGAAAGAGTCGTTTTGCCAGAGCCACTGCGACCGATTACTGCTGCCATTTGTCCTGGTTTAATCTGAAAACTTAGATTTTCTAAAATATTGATATCGCTATCGGGATGATAACGAAAGGTTAATCGATCGAAGCGAATATCTCCAAGTAGCATCGGCAAAGTTTGTCGTGGTTTATGCTCCAAACTTTCTTCAGGTTCTGCTTCTAACACATCATTGATGCGCTCGACGGAAATAATAACTTCTTGTAATTGATTCCATAAAACAGTCAATCGTTGAAAGGGAGTAATAATATTTCCTAATAGCATATTAAAAGCTACTAACTGACCGATCGTCAACTGGTTTTGAATCACAAGGTAAGCACCATACCAGAGTAAGCCAGTCGTAACCACTGCTTCAATAGCATTGCTGAAAATTTGGAGACAATTACCGATCGTCTGTCCAGAAAAGGTCGTTCTAATTGCCTTGTTGAGTAGCTCTTCCCAGTGCCAGCGGACAGTTTGCTCGACAGCAACAGATTTGATCGTCCGCACGCCAGTCAATGCTTCGATCAGATAACTACTTTCGCTATTGAGATCGCCAAAAGTTTCTCTAGAAATTCGTTGCAAAAATGGGGTGGCAATCAGCGCAAGGATAAAAAATGGTGGCACGATCGCTAGCGACAACAGTGCCATTTGCCAACTGTACCAAAACATTAGCCCCAAATAAATAAACACAGTCAACAAATCTAATAGGATCGATAATGCTTCTCCAGACAGAAACCGCTGAATTTTACGGTTCTCCTGAACGCGCGAAATGATGTCTCCGACATACCGCGACTCAAAAAAGCTCAAGGGCAACCGCAGCGTATGACGGATAAATCCCACAATCAGAGCCAGATCGATCCGATTTGCAGTATGGTCTAAAAGATATTGCCGCAGTCCCATCATGGCAACACGGAACAGGCTGAACATCAGCAACCCCCAACCAACTGCTGTCAAGGTGAGTTCCGATCGCTGCACGACAACTCGGTCTAAAATAAGCTGCGTAAATAAAGGCGTAACTAGTCCAAAGATTTGAATTAAAATCGACGCAAACAAAACTTCTGCCAGCACAACTCGATGGGGTTTTAGCAGCTCAAAGAATTCCCAGAATGAGGTTTTATCCTCTTTGGTGTCCCTGAACTGAGCGGTAGGCTGCAACAGTAATACATATCCAGTCCAACCTTTGATAAAAGCTTGATGAGTCAGCGTTTTTTGGCCGATGGCGGGATCGCCGATGATGACGTGTTTCTGTGCGATCTCATAAACTACGACATAATGTTTGCCCTCCCAATGAGCGATCGCAGGCAATGACTGCTTCGCGAACCGATTGAGACTTGCTTTGACAGGTCGTGTGGAAAACCCAATACTCTCTGCTGCTCCAGATAAACCTCTCAAAGACGTGCCATCACGATCCACATTGGCAATATCCCGCAGCCGATTGATACTAAACTGCTTGCCCCAATAACGGGAGATCATCGCCAAACAAGCTATGCCACAATCGGTGGCACTTTGTTGGGCAAAAAAAGGATACCGCTTGACCAACCGCTGCCATAAGTAGCCGATCCGCTGACTAGGCGTTGGGAAATAAGCTTGATTAATTTTGACTATTTGCTGGGAATTAGATGATTGTGCGGATAGTTTCTGCTCTGGCTTTGGTATTTTTAGTACTTCTGAAAAAGTCGTCAAATTAGTAGCGTCAGCAAGAGGTTCTAGATCGTCTACAAGTGGTTGAATATCTCTAGCTTTTAGCTGCAAACACTCGTAAATTTTTGGATACTTATTCATCCATTTTACTAATATTTCAGCAGGCAAGAAAATTAAATGTACATTAATTCCCACTCTGACTTCATAAGCTTTGATATCTTCATTAGGGAATAAAGTTGTTTCTCCAAAAAACTCTCCTGTCGATCGAGTTGCAATTAATTCACCAAATTTGTCCAACAATCTGACCTTCCCAGATCTGACAATGTATAGTCCAGATCGGGCATCATTGCTGTGCCAAAACTTGCCGACCTTTGGCTCCAGAGAGTAAATGCGCTCTGCACAAAGCTGAAAATCAGCAGCAGACAGATCTTGACCCAATACCAAGCTAAGCTGCTGGACTGTAAAGCTAGGATCGGGAGGAAGATACGTCATAATTAATCTTGAATTACAGCTTGATTTATAATTAAGGTAACTTTAATCTAGATTATTCACCAGATCTACTTTAAAAAAATGACTAAGGTTAAAACAATTTAAATTATGAGTGTCAATACATACATACATCAATCTTTGAGGATATTGTGCTTGAGTAGCAAGCGTACAAAAAGTTCCGTCAAGCCTATAGTTCTTTCATAGTAATTGTTTCGATCTCAAATTTTAAAGCTTTCGAGTAATTTAAAATCCTTAACCCTATTTTTGGTGTCAATGCTACTTAACCTCAGTATCTGCTCGATCGATTCCTGTAGTCATAGCATCAAACATGCTTTGCTCGTGCTCTTGGTTCGATGATTGAGTATCTACAGCTTATCCCCTGAAAGCTTTTTACCGATCCTCTGAACTTTTCAAACACACTCTCGTACATTTGGCTGAAAGTATCTGCCCTGAATGCAAAAAAGCTTGGCACGAACCTTATCTGTCACTTAGGGTCTTAAGAACGGATGTGATGTAAAACTGCTGATGTAGTCATCTTCATTCTGTACTCTACCTTACAAAAGTAAGTAAGAGCTTAAAATCTTCAGATTAGTAGTGATTTTACTACATAATATTTGACGAGACTCTGTGGAAATCTTGATTACAGCAGTTTCCGAGTGCATGGGGTACAGTTATTTTCCCAAGCTTTATTCAGAAAGCTGTAGAAAATTTAAAGTGTCCCCCATCTACCTGCGAACCGCTATAAGTAGCTCGGCATAATTAAAGACAAAACATTCTGTAGGTTGGCACTGTCTTGATTTGCTGTGTTGAGTCGATCGTAAGGTTGCGCTAATCCGCCTTTGTTTCCCGACATTTCGCTAGCGGCGAGGCTGTGTCTCCGTCAGCGGCTCGCGCTCTGACGGAAACCTCCAGATCGAGCGAGACAGGAGGAACGCGCATCCGCAAACCGTTAGGAAACAAAGGCGCGCGTAAATCGCTCAACCTGGAGGAGCGTGCATCAAGACAAACCTCCAGAGCGAGAACTACTGCCTACCAGCTATTATGCTTCAGGCATCATTTATTAGACAAATAATTGCATTTGCCTACTTACCAGTTTCTGTGCGATCGATCCCTTCACCACACCATCTGTCCAAACTTTTTTACTAAAGTATTTTATCGAGGTCATTTGCCATGCGGCACATTAATCAAGATACGAAAAATAATGCTCAGTTTGAATACGAAACTTTGTCTTGCGAACAACGGGCTTCTGTTCAGAGGCTGACGCGAGAGATTAAGGAGGACATTTGCAAGACAGCGCATGTCATTTGGAGTATTGGCAAGAAACTAGTTGAAGTGCGATCTCAGCTTGAGACTTGTCAGTTTAGCTCGTGGCTGAGGATTGAGTTTGATTGGTGTCGGAGTACTGCCTATAACTTCATTAGTGTTTATGAGGCTTTTCCTGAGTTTAGTTGTCCAACAGTTGGACAACTCGATATTTCGGTTTCAGCACTCTACCTACTTGCCGCACCTTCGACCTCACCCGAAACACGGAGCCATTTTATCGGTCAGGCTTTGGCTGGTAAGTATGTTAGTAAAAAAGCCGTTCAGATGTCCAGAAAAGGGGAGAAGAAAGGAACCGACGAGAATAATAAATTGGTGATGAGGGTACCGCCGATCTCCGATCGCGCAGAACAGCCAATATCCATCGATCCGGAGATCGAATATCTGAATTCTAGCTTGTCCGATCGGTCTAAATATAAAGTCAAAAATTCAGATAGCTTGGCTCGTAAGCCAGAGTTTCAGAGTGTGATGGAGAAACAACCTCCTAGCATCGAAGAGATAATTACGCCTAATTCCAATCTTCGTCCGACTTGGAACTCTCTGTCGCCAAGGTTTTCGCTATTCTGGGGAGATACTCACTCGCCTCGCTTTCTTGAATACTTACCTGAAGATGCTTTTGTTTTTGCAATTCCCTCTTGCCAATCGCATCATGATTGGCTTTTAAATGACTCCAGGAATTGCATTACTCTTTCTAAAGAAAACCTTCAGAAAGAGTTGGTTGAGGGGCTACTGTCAGCCGTTTCTTTAGGTGGTAAAGCATTAATTTTCCCTTGGATACCGGGCTGGAAAATCATCGAACTTGCTTTAAAACTCAACCTGAGAATTTATGTTGGAGATCGGGATCTCAAGCAGTGTGAAAAGATCGTCTTGAAGTTGAGTTTAGGTCGGGAGTTCTGAAATTGGGCAGAGAGGATGCGTGCACAATCTCGATCGAATTTTTGCAAATTATTTAGATTTAGAACACGAGAGTCTCTAATCTCTTTCCCTGCTGTTTTCTAGCATCGAACGTTAAAACAAATTTCAAGTTAATTAATATATTGACTTTTTAATCAATTTTAATTACGGTGATGATTAATGAGTTTTTAACTTTAGCACTTATAAATACTAAAGTTTTGCTTAGCACTCAGGTTGACAATTTTGAGGAAATACGTAATGACTACTATTGCTATTTTTGACTTGCCTACTAATGGATTAGACCTTTTTTCGGATTCTGAAAACTACATGACAGAGTTAAATAACAAAGATTTAGTAGATATTAATGGAGGTATCGGACTTATTGGCGCGTCTCTGGTCGTTACAGCTATTTCTGCATATACTGCTCTCAATCAGTTCCTTTATGGCGGCAATAATGGGTTGAATAATCCAAGATTCTAGGTATATCGGGATGTAGTTGTCATAAAGTGGGACTACTATTGAGTTATTCGAGTGACTTAAATTAAGTCACTCGAAATATTAACTGTAGATCTTTTTGGCGCGAGAAATCTTCCGATCCTTCAAGATCTTGGCATCTGGTCTCAGCCAAGATGTACGATCGATACTGAGTACAATATGTTCTTGAATTGGAATTTGTTTAATACGCAGCCGTACTAATTGATTTATTTGTGGCCGATAATCTTCTATTGTTAATTGAGCTTAGATTCGCAATGAGTCGATCTACAGTTAGAACTGATTAGCTTACAAGACTAGACTTTATATCATCACTCATATCTTGCACTAATACGGATCGACTCCTGGGAATAGCCCTCGATCTGTTCATTAGGAACATTTTATAAGCGTTCCATGCTTTAGTTGCTAGATTTAAAATAGTACCTAAGAATTGGTGCAAGATGTAAGGCAACTCATTTAGGCGTATCGAGGTCATCCATTGGCATCCCCCAAGCATCCAGCTCCACCCGCACAGCAGACATTCAAAGTCAATGGTGTCCCTCCTGGCAAACCACCGATCGTATTGGTAGAAACAGCTTTTCTTGCAAGCACCACCAGTCTAATTTGGCTGTTGAGCTATTATTTGCCAGGTATCCCTGTATTCAGTATCTTTTTCCCGATTCCGATCGCTCTAATCTATCTGCGTTGGGGAAATCGTGCAGGTTGCATGACAGCCTTAGTCTCTGGGCTACTATTGTTAGTACTAATGGGGCCAACCCGCAGCATCCTGTTTGTGATTCCCTACGGAATTATGGGCGTACAATTGGGTGCTTGTTGGCGGTGGCGAACCAGATGGCTAACTTCGATCTCGCTTGGTGCTTTGCTAGATTGTGTCGGGGTCTCCTTTCGATGGTGGTTGACTTCGGTATTACTAGGTGAAGATCTGTGGATGTATCTGATGGCGAGAATTCGCGATTTTGCAGAATGGTTGTTCGTGCAATTGGGGATCCTCGCCGAACCCAATCTGCTCATAATTCAAATCTTGGCGATCGCCTCGATCTTATTTGGTAAATTCATCTATCTCTTTACAGTACATTTAGTAGCCCTTCTGGTGTTTGAACGGCTGGGTAATCCGATTCCCAAGCCACCTAACTGGGTGGATAGATTATTGGATCTCTAAGGAGGGCAACGATTGGTTCGATCCAAATTAAATCGATTCAGATTAAATATTTATTGCATTTAAGGAGTCATATCTATGGACTGCTAGTAGCTTTTGTCCGTTTGAAAAAGTGGAATGCTCCCGCTTTTTCTGAGTTTAGTTGTCCAACTATTGGACGACTCATAACTATCTTAAGATTGAGTTTCGATCGAGATATCTAAGATTGAGCAGCTATGTAGATGTACGAACAAAGCTCACACAATCGATGCAAGCACATGTAGCAATGGTTGTTTAAATTTCATAGATATGCTTCTGTTTGTGCATATCAAACACAGTTTTTACCGCCATAAAATACATTTAAAATGCGATTGACAGATACAAAGTTAGCAAAGTAGGCTGTATGTGTACTCACAGCAAAACAAGAGTACAAAACGATTAAATATTTAAGGAGAATTCATGGCTACTATTTCTATTTCTGATTTATCCCCTGTTGGATTAGATTTATTTTCAGATTTTGAAAATTATCTAGACGAATTATCTGGTGACGATTTAACAAAAATCACTGGTGGCTCTACCCCATTTTGTGCATCTATTGTCGCAACTGCAATTTCCGCAGTTAGTGGAGCAATTGTAAGTGGGATCGTTGGTTATACTGGACGGAAGTAAATAACTACTCGATCGGGCACATTTTAATTTTCAATTCAATTCTTGGAGCACTATCATGGCAACTATATCGATCGGAAACTTGAATTCTCTTGGCGGAGACTTGCTAATTGATGAAGAGAGTTATTTAGATAATCTCTCTGACGATCTAACTGTAAGTGTAAAAGGTGGATGGACACCAACAGTTACAGCCTCTCCTGCTTCACCTCAAATTAGTGCAGCATCAGTTGCAACTTTCATTGCTAGTGCAGCTCTTACCTACAATATTACAAGAAGTTTTGGCAAGTAGTATTGTATCTTGCTAGCAGGATAATTAGCAATCTAGTTACCCTGAATACTGGGAAGTCTGAGATTTATAGGGTATTTAGGATTTACTAAAATCGCTATATTCTCTCAGGCTTTTCTACATAGCCTTTGTAAAAAATTAGTCATAAGAGTTTATTATGCTGAATTGGTTTAACAGAGCACTTGGCGACCACGCTCCAATAGTTGGCGCACTTGTTGTATTGGTATTTATATTAAGTGCGGGTCTAGCTTATAACTTTGTCAGAGATTTTGGAGTGAATAACAATAATAATAGTAACGATCGGTCATCTGAAGTACGACGCGATCGTCAATAGTCACTTAAACGTTTAGTCTTAGTTTAGATCTGTGAAAATAAGTAAGTAGATGGGCGTAATTAAATATAAGATACCGCGTAGGGTGGGCACTGCCCACCATCTAAATTTCAGGCGTAATTTATTTTACAAATAATTGCACCTGCCTACTTAACAGTTGTCGAATGAGTGTCGATCGAGCGATGATAATATTCGCGAGATCGACTTAACTCAAGTCAAGAAAATGTTATATGTAATGGCTGTAAATAATGTCATTTTTATTAAGTTCTCACAATATCTATATTTATCTAAGTGCAAAAGAGCTTTATCGCGCAGGCGATTTCGATCCTGCGGGAATTGAATTAAAACCTGCAAAGAATTTCAATTTACTTTTGACCCTCAAAAGTAAGCAAAAATTACTGGTAAAGCAAGAACGCCATTCCAAAGATGGTAAGACAATGGGCGAGTTCTTCCATGAGTGGCGCATACGAGAGTTGACTAGTAAATTTGTCGAACTTGGTGCTATACGTCACTTATTTCCAGAAATTCTTTTTTTTGATGCCGAACACTCGATCGTTGTGTTTAATTATCTAGATGAATATCGAGATTTAGATGAATTTTATAAAAAAGAGAAAATCTTTTCGATCGCAGTTGCGCGGGAGATCGGTTGTGAGATCGCGGCAATTCATCGTTCGACTTTTCAAAAAACTGAATATCAAGATTTTCTGACTGCTACTGAAAGAAATCGAGATAATTCCGAATTAGAAAATTTGGTAAATCTTCAAGTAATCGATCGGGTTAGTCCTGAAGTATTTGGGATATTTCCCTCAGATTGCTTAAAATTTTTATCACTTTACCAGCGTTATGATAGTTTGGGACAGGCAATCTCAACTTTAAACGATAGCTACAAACCTTGTTGTTTGACTCATAGAGATTTCAAACTCAATAACATTTTGCTACATCATGACTGGGAACAGAGAATATCGAAACCTCAGCCAGACAGTATATTGCGACTTATTGATTGGGAGCGCAGTGGGTGGGGAGACCCCGCTTTCGATCTAGGTTCTATTGTTGCTAGCTATCTACAAATTTGGTTGGGGAGTTTGGTTGTTAGTCCCGATACAACGTTAGAGGAATCGCTCCACATGGCAACGATTCCTTTAGGGCTATTACAGCCATCATTGAATATGTTAATCGGCTCGTATTTAATGAATTTCCCAGAAATATTACACGAGCAGCCCACCTTTGTGCAGCGGGTTGTCCAATTTGCAGGGTTAGCCTTAATCCAGCAAATTGAAGCGATGATTCAATATCAGAAAGTGTTCAACAACACGGGTATTTGTATGCTGCAAGTGGCCAAAAGTTTTCTCTGTCGTCCAGCACAATCTATCCCAACAATTTTTGGACAGTCTGAGGCGGAATTAATCGGTCGCTACCAACCTGAATCGATCGCGATTTAGAAATAATACATTAACCAAACTAAGAATTTTAATTATTAATAGAAAATTTCGCTAATGCTATTGCAAAATACTTCCCTCGACCGACCGAACAATAATTTAGAGCCTAGACTATTTGCTGCTCTCGAAGATATTGTCAATAATGTTCGGATTCAAGATAATTTTTGTATCGGTCATCCTAGTTATAAACCCTTGGAACTACCAGATGAAGCGGTAGAACGGTTACATAACTTACCGCTGGATTTACAAAAGAAATTTGTAAGTTCGCAGTTACGGAGCTTTCTGTACGGTATCTATTACAATGGCTCTCTCAAAACTGCACTAGCGATCGAATCTGAAATACCAGTCAACTCTCAAAACCTAGAAAATAACACTTTTTTAGGAATAGATCTGGACTTTTACGAGCAGATCGATAACAGTAATACGGGTGAAGGTTATTTTGATGAAGGTTGGATCGTTCTCCGTGAAGAAACGGATGGTGCGATCGCCGTTTTCAAAAACGATCTGACGGTACATATTCAGCGCGATCTCCACTTGAAGTCTGCCGAAGAGTCCATTACTATTGGTGATTCGATCTCCATTCGACTACCTAAAAATCTCGTTCAAAGTGGATTTTATATGGCGGTTGGCAACGCTGGTATTCACAGCACTCAATCATCGCTGTCTCCGCTTGTCCGCATCTACTGGAGTCTGAGTTCCGCTGGAGCTGTAGCTGTTATGAGCAGTCTCACTCAGCAACTAAACCAGATCGATGTGCCTTTTACATTCAAGGTTCTTTACAATCCTTTAGACTATCAAAGACACGATTCTGGAGTACTCTACTTCGATCGACATCATTATCAAACCGTTCATCCGATCCTCCAATCTGTTTATACAGAACACCAGTCTCATTTCCTCGCAGAGACACCGCTATTTACTAAATTACTAGCACCTGGACTAGGATTGGCGGAAGAACCCAACCAGAAATTTATAGCCATTGAAAGTTTTGGTCTGAACCGCTGTCAAATTATTGCCAATGGCTTATTGATGGCACATCAGCAGCAAGATGTTTCTTATGAAGGTCGAATGTCATTAATCCTAGAACAATTTTTGCTACTAGGTATCGATATTCAAAAACCATATCTCAACGCAGAATCGATCGATACTTATCCAACCCTAGATGAATCGATTTAGGGAAATTTCTTGTCAGTAGTTTTAATAAACTCATGAAAATCAATGATTTGGAATCTCGTCCACCGATAAATTTAGACGATCGCCAATCGTTAAATATCAAGGTTCCAGAATTAGAACTGCCTCATTATCGTAAACTGGGTCGTACTGACTTAAAAGTAAGTTGTTTAGGTCTGGGGGGTGGAGGTGGTATTTCTAGCGCAGATACCCTATATGCTTTCGATCGAGGGATTAATTACTTCTTTTACTCTAGCGATTTACATCACTACCTTTACAGTTCCATGGCTGGAGCTTTGAAAAAACTTTGTCAGCGTGGTTCGGCTGTACGCGATCGAGTAGTCCTAGCGACAGTAACCTATATTAAAAGTCCAGAGGTCGCACTGGCAGCACTCCTCGATCAGTTTTTAGAATTGGGAATAGATTATATTGACGTGCTGTTTTGGGGGTGGATTGGTACTAACGATGCAGCAGCTTTTGCAGATTGCCTTAATTTATCTAACGATCTGAGAGGGCCTGGTACGGTTTATCAAAGAACGATTGAAAAAATGATAGGTGTTTCCGATCGCCTCAAAAAAATGGGTGCCGTTCGATATATTGGGGCATCTTTCCACGATCTGGATTTGGCACATCAATGGTTAGATAGCTCATTATTAGATGTGGTGATGGTTCGCCATAATGTTGCTCATCGCTCCGCACAAAGTCAAGTTTTTAATTGTTTAGATGCTCAAAATTTCGATCGCCCAGGGATCTCCACCTTTAAATCTGCGGGTTCGCATTCAGGCGCGCTCTGGGATATCCCAGAAGGTTTACCAGCGGGCTGCTGGATCCCTTCTGTCCCCGATTTATATCGGTATTCGCTGTCGCAAAATTGCGTAGATGTCTGTCTGACAGGGATGCGATCGCCTGCAGAAATCGATGCAGCCACGCTCGGGATCGCCCAAGGCAAGCTCACTCAAGCTGAGATCGACTACCTCGGTATTTATGGCGATCTGCATCGAAAAAGACTGCAAATTCAAGACATTCCCACCGAAAAACTGATTTACCGATCCTAACTCGACCCTATTAAATCATGACAGAAGCTTCTCTACAGACAAGTACTCCAACTCTCGAACAGATTAGACCCGCAGCGATCGAACAAATCACCGACGAAGCGATTGCTAACTATCTCCGCCATACTTACAAAATGGCAGAAATTACCGCTTTAGCCGAGCAAGATGCCAAAGTTGTCAAAACTTGTGAAGTACTGGACATTACTATTACCGATGAAGAGTTACAAGTTGCGGGCGATGCGTTTCGGTTAAAACATCGGCTGTTAGGATCTGCACAAACCCTAGCTTGGTTAGAGCAGCAGCAGATTAGTGCCGAAGACTGGACTCAAGGGATCCGCATTCAGCTATTGACTCAAAAGCTAAAAGATCGTTTATTTGCAGACTCGATCGACGATCACTATTTAACTAACCGAGATGAATATCATCGAGCTGCTTTTTCGCAGATTCTGGTCTCTGATTTAGCAGATGCTTTACAAATCGTGCAGACACTTCGAGCCGGAAAAGCGTCATTTTGTGAAATGGCACTCGAACATTCTCAAGCAAAAACTTCAGGAGAACAGGGTGGGTTTGTGGGAGTTCGCTTTGTGTCAACCTTAATGCCAGAAATTAGAGCGGCGATTGCTGGTGTGCAAGCAGGAGAAATCATCGATCCCATCAAAACTCAGCGTGGTTATCATATCCTCCGCATCGAAAAGTGGTTTGCACCGACCCTCAGTGAATCGGTCAGAGCCGAAATTCTCGATCTTCTTTTTAAAAGTTGGCTCGGTGCAGAAGACGATCGATCGGCTTGATGACGATCGCATTTTGTTAAAGTGAGTCTCTAATGAGGCGCGCCGCAGGAAGGACGAAAGAAGCAAAAAAGCCCCAAACTACAATGAGTTTGGAGCTTTTTTGTTTTTAACTAATAACGGAGAAGGTGGGATTCGAACCCACGGTAAGTTGCCCTACACAGCATTTCCAGTGCTGCGCCTTCGACCACTCGGCCACTTCTCCAACACAAGTTATGTGCGGATTTTGACGCTTAACTAGCATAGCCTAGACTTTTAGGAAATGTCAACTGATAATAGAAGTGTCTAGCGGATGCATTTCCGGACGGGTTTGTCTTGTCGCACACAAACGGGAGGGAACCTCCCGTTCGATGCGCCGCTCCCGTCCATGGAAATGCACCAAGCGAGGATTCCATCGGCAACACCAGCCACTAGCCACGAACCATGACGCGCAATTATCACATCAAAATTTACAACCGCAAAACTGAGACATATCATCAAGTTACCGTTCCTAGCGATCGATATATCCTTCACTGCGCGGAAGATTGCGGCATCGAATTGCCATTCTCTTGTCGGAATGGTGCTTGTACGGCTTGCGCCGTGCGCGTTAAATCTGGCGACTTATACCAGCCAGAAGCGATGGGATTGTCTCAACAGTTGCAAAGTCAAGGTTACGCATTGCTCTGTGTTAGCTATGCTCGATCGGATCTAGAAGTTGAAACCCAAGACGAGGATGAAGTCTACGAACTTCAGTTCGGACGTTATTTTGGCAAAGGCAAGATTAAATACGGACTCGCACTGGATGAAGAATAGTTACCAGTTTATAGATCGCGACTGAAGCGGTCGATCGTTATTTAGTAAGCAGTTTAGAGATCCGAGATCGTTGTTGATAAATTTATGAATCGCAGGTTGCAATCATCTTGCCTATTATGGCTATCGATCTGTGGATCTGTCTTGCTAGCTGGTTGTCAAGCAACGCCACCAACTTATCCCACCATCCAAATTAGTCGCGTCAGTAGTGGACAAGCTGTAGAGTGGCTCGACAAATCTCAGCAACCCGCAGTAATTCAACAAGGAAGATTGATGGGAATCGATGCGCCAGATCTGGCGCAAGACCCCTGGGGAAAGCAAGCAAAACAAAGATTGGAGGAATTAATCGGCCTTCCAGGTAAAGGTAGTGCCAGCGTCGAATTTGCCAGCACTGAAGCGGATAAATACGGACGGAAATTTGTCTATTTATGGAAAGATGGTCGTTTGCTCAACGAACAATTGCTCAAAGATGGCTGGGTGTTGCCGAGTATTAGAACTGCTAATTCGGCTACGACGACAAACGGAGCCAAGTATTACGCTCGATTTATTCGTGCCAGCCAATACGCTCGACTCAGCGGCGAAGGCATCTGGAATCCAGCACGTCCGATGCGGATGAGTCCTTCAGAGTTTCGCAAAGAGGAACGGTGAAAAGAGTGGATAGTGGATAGTGGATAGTGAATAGTTGCGCGTTGAACTTTAGGGTGGGTAAATTAGATCCTTGAGAGACGCTGCCGATCTAGAATAGAGAGATTCAGACACGATCGTCGATCGCATCCTTCACATTCCGCTCTACTTAATTCACTATCCACGATTCACTATCCACTATCCACTATATAAAAATGCTCCTAAAGTCCACAACCCGTCACATTCACATTTATACTGCTGAAGTAAAGAAAAATGAACTGATTCCGAGCGAACAAGCTCTGACATTAGATGTCGATCCAGATAACGAACTGGTATGGAGCGAAGACGCACTGCGGAAGGTTTACGGACAATTCGATGACTTGGTTGAGTCTTATAGTGGTGCCGATCTCACTGAGTATAATCTCCGGCGGATCGGATCGGATCTGGAACATTTTGTGAGAACGATGCTCCAAAACGGCGAGATCGGTTATAATCTCGACAGTAGAGTGTTAAATTACAGCATGGGTTTACCCCAAGTAGTCAGTAAAACTACCGATCGATAGGTCGTTTGCCGACTTAATGTTTTTTGAACACCTCTATATCTCGTTTACTCAACTTTATATCTCCTATTCCCTCTTCTACAATCGTGTAAGTAAGTAGTCGGGGGTAGTTTTTTTAGGAATCGCATTTGGAAATCGAACAGATGGGAGCTATTAACGGGGAGTGGATTTATAGTTTATTTTGTCAACGTTTGGCTGCTGGTTGGCTAGTCGATCGAGATAACCACGCAGTTATCGATTTAGCAGAGCGTAAGTTAGCCGAATTTATCGAATTTAAACCAAATTTTATTGCGATTGCCACGCCCGATCCGATCGAGTTTATTGCAAGTTTGATGGCTGGCGTGCGCTTGGGTATGCCGATCTTTTTGGTAAATCCAAATTGGGGTATGTTAGAACGCGAGCAGTTTACCAGATTAACAGCTCTAGTAGATCCAGATCGACATCGAGAGACGATCTCGATTCCGACAGGCGGCTCGTCAGGCGAAATCAAATTTGCACTCCATACTTGGGAAACTCTCACTGCATCCGTATCGGGATTTCAGGAATTTTATGGAGTGGATGAAATATATTCAGTCTGTACTTTACCGCTGTATCATGTCAGTGGCTTCATGCAATTATGGCGATCGGTATTGACGAATGGCAAGTTATTTATTATAGATTTTCATCAGCTTTGCCGCGATGGAGTTAACGCGATCGAGGGGAATGAGGAGCGTTATTTTCTCTCCCTGGTGCCTACACAATTAGCTAAACTATTAGATTTAGATGCACGATGGTTGACGCGATTTCAGACAATTTTAATCGGCGGTGCGCCGCCGGAAATCGAGCTACTAAATAGAGCGAGAACTGCCAAACTGCCATTAGCTCTAACTTATGGAATGACTGAAACAGCCTCACAAATTGCCAGTCTCAAACCGAAAGAATTTTTAGCAGGGTACAATAGTTGTGGATATGTTTTACCTCATGCAGAGATTCAATCGATCGCGGCTAGCGATTGCGATACTGAAGCCACTTCTGGCGCGAATATAGTTGGCGAAATTAGGATTGCAGCTAAGTCTTTAATGCTAGGATATTTTCCTAATTTACAGCCGATAACTTATTTCGAGCCTGACGATATCGGTTCATTCGATCGAGATGGTAATTTAACTATTTTAGGCCGGAATAGTGACAAGATTATTACAGGCGGCGAAAATGTATTTCCGATCGAAGTTGCGAATGCAATTATGGCAACCGGATTAGTCGCTGATGCGTGGGTAATTGGCACACCCGATCGCTATTGGGGGCAAGTAGTTACAGCTCTGTATGTGGCGAACAGTTTACCAGTTTCCGCAGACATTTTAGCAAACGCGATCGTCGGTAAAATTAGCAAATATAAAATCCCCAAACGCTGGATTTGTGTCGATCGCATCCCCCGCAATACATTAGGTAAGATTTTAACTCAAGAATTAGCAAAACTTGCTGGGTATGAGTAGTAATAATTACGATCGAGCTATTCGCTATCTGTCTCCTCACTGCTTATTGTGGAAATAGTTTGTCGAGTTTAATCGATGTAGTCGATCTCAGACAACAGTGAACCGACTATACTCAAAATATTCAGGCAATCCAGAAACAATCTTTCATACACCAAAATATGCAGCCTAAAGATGAAATATAATATTTAAACTTGTCTATTATCGATCGAAAGGTAAAACCCGATGAAATTAGTTGCAATCGATTTTGAGACTGCCAATCGCGATCCCAATAGTGCCTGCGCGCTGGGAATAGTTCAGATCGAAAACAACACGATCGTTCATGAAGAAATCTTTCTAATTCGTCCCCCATCATATCGCTTTGAGTTCACCAACATTCATGGCATCATGTGGGCTGATGTCGCTCAGGCTCCCACATTCAAACAAGTCTGGGCGCAAATTTCAACCAGAATCGAACGTGCTGACGCTCTAGTGGCGCACAATGCTAGTTTCGATCGACGAGTACTCTATGCCTGCTGCGATTTGTACGATATTCCCCAACCCAAACAAAAGTTTATTTGCACCGTCGCCCTCGCCCGCAAGCGGTGGAATCTCTATCCTACCAAGCTCCCTGATGTCTGTAGATATCTCAACATCACCCTAAATCACCATCAAGCTCTCTCTGATGCGCGTGCTTGTGCGGAGATTGTTATTGCCGCTTCTGCCGTGGAGCGATGAGACTAAACTGAGTTAGAACGCTCGATCGCGATCGGCAAATATATTAGAATCCAGATAGTTACAATGTTAAACTCAGAACAGAACGTATACCCACATGCCTAGTGGCTGAAATCCCCCCCCAGAAACGATCGCTAAAATATTAGAACTACTAGGTAGACTCTCAACTCTTATTGATAGAGCATCTGCGGCAGAGTTAGCAATTTTCAATACCTATGGTGAAACAGAAGAGGTAGCTTATGTATTGGAACAGTTGGACAATACTAAAGAGAGAGGAATTGTCGCTTACACCAGACTTTCGGGGCTACTCTTAAAAGTATCGAGATTTCAACCATCAGCACCTATCGCAATGGTCGAAATGTTGGCTCAATCTATCGAAATAGCCGAAGCTATTGTTGATGCTGGCGAAGCCACTGTTAAAGAAGCAACAATCGATTAAAATATCTCATGAGTAATAAACCCATCCCAGATCCTGAAAAAGTCAAGAAAACTGTTCGCGAATTACGAGCACTTTGTCGTCAGTTCGATCTGCTAAATTTTCAACTTGAGGAATTAACAGCCTACGTTGATGCTGAAATTCGCAAGAGTCCCTTAACTGCATATCGGTTAGGCAAAACTCCTCAACCCACGGTCGATCGCGATTAGTAACCACATTAGCCTTGATTTTGCTTCGATCTGTTAGTTGTCATTAGTTGTAGGGCATTCTATGTATATATTCTATGCCTATATCTACAATGGACTTTATCGATCGAATTAAGCAAATCAGCGAGCAAATTTCTAAACTGCGAGAACAAATTCAGACAGAAGAAGCAACTAAAAATGCTTTCGTTATGCCATTGCTTAGTGCATTGGGTTATGATGTCTTCAATCCAACTGAAGTATGTCCTGAATATACTGCTGATGCGATCGGTTTAAAAGGCGAGAAAGTTGATTATGCGATTTTAGTTGATGGCAAGCCTGTTATTTTATTTGAGTGTAAATGGTGTGGTTATGAGTTAGATCATCCAAAACATGGTTCTCAGTTATATCGCTATCTGTCTTCAACTGATGCTGTATTTGGGATTTTAACTAATGGTATTATCTATCGCTTTTATACGGATTTAGAAAAACCAAATGCGATGGATTCAAAGCCCTTCTTTGAATTCAACATGCAAGATATTCAAGAATCTAATGTTGCTGAATTAAAACGTTTTTCTAAGTCTGTATTTAATTCAAATGAGTTAAAAAGCACTGCTAGCAACTTGATGTACACAAAAGAAATTAAACGGATTATGTCCGAACAACTTTTGGAACCATCGCCTGAATTTGTAAAATTCTTTGTATCTCAAGTATATTCAGGAAAAATCATGTCAGGCGTAATTGATAAGTTTACCAAGATTACTAAAGACTCACTGAATCAACTTATTAGCGATCGCATTACAGATACATTACGCTCGGTACTGGAGCGCGAAGTAGAAGATCGCAGCGAACACATAAGTAGGTGGGCGGGATAATAGTAAACTGGATGAAGATAGTTTAAGCATTTCTCGACAAGTAGGCGAAACCATTTA
>NZ_PVWO01000035.1 GCF_003003845.1 Chamaesiphon polymorphus CCALA 037
GGCACAAGCCCCTTTTCTCTATTAATTATTGTTCTCTATGCTCCGTAAGCATCCCAGGAGTTTTCTGCACCACTAAGGCATCGCCAGTAGCATTTTTTTCGCCTACTAATCCCAATTGACCCACTAATGCTGCGCGACTAATTTCACGCGACATGATTTTGGCTGTATAACTAATTTGTTCGAGCAGAATCGACAGTTCTATTGGCGTATTGCAGAGCTGTTGTTGTTGCCAAAGATGGCGACTGAGGGTGATAGCCTGTGTACTCATGATGATTCGATTTTTTTACCGCAGCGGTAGGGATGGCATGGAAAAGGTCATAATTTAAAGTTTTGACTCGCTTACCATATCGAAATTAAATGAGATTTTGCTGAGATTTTGCTAAACTTTCCATGAGATTTTGCCAAGAAAAATGATGGCTAACTTCACCTTTATCTTCGCCCGTAAAGAGATGAAGATGTTGCAGAGTAGAGAACAGCCAATTAGCGATCGACCTCAAATTAGTTCCAAATTTGCAAATAGCAAATACCTTCAGATCCGATCGCTGGCTCTGCGGCTCGATTGCCAGATTTGTAACAAAAATATAGCTGCACTTTCAAAGCAGCATCACCGCAAAATTTAAACTCTAGGAAAAATCAATGCTTCCTACTCCAACCGCTTCTAATCCATTACAGGAACTACAACATTACGGTCAGTCGGTATGGCTGGATTATATTCGGCGCAGTTCGATCGTCAGTGGCGAATTACAAGACATGGTAACAGCAGGTGAGATTTGGGGTGTTACCTCAAATCCAGCCATTTTTGAAAAAGCGATCGCGGGGAGTACCGACTATGATGATGCCTTGCGATCGCTCGAAGCCGATCGAGATCGCGATGCGATTTCGCTTTACGAGCAGTTAGCGATCTTCGATATCCAAGCAACAGCCGATATTCTCCGTCCGATTTACGATCGCACTAACTATCGCGATGGTTATGTCAGTCTGGAAGTTTCTCCTTATTTAGCAAATGATACCGAGCAAACGCTTCAAGAAGCACATCGGCTCTGGCTAGCAGTAGATCGCCCCAATTTGATGATTAAGGTGCCCGCAAATCCGGCTGGTATTCCCGCCATTCAACAGTTAATTAGTGAGGGGATTAATGTCAACGTCACCTTGCTATTTAATTGTACGGCTTACGAACTGGTTGCCGAGGCATATATTTCAGGGTTGGAGACATACGCCGACAATGGTGGCGATCTCAGTCGAGTGGCTAGTGTTGCTAGCTTCTTTGTGAGTAGGATCGATACTGCGGTTGACAATCTGATTATGGATCGACTCAAAATTAGCACCAATCCGCAGCAGCAAGATTTACTCAAATCGTTATTGGGTAAGGTGGCGATCTCCAATGCCAAAGTTGCCTATCAAAGCTATCTGGCTCTCTATTTGAGCGAGCGGTGGCTGCGACTCGCCGCGCATGGCGCGCAACCTCAACGGTTGTTGTGGGCGAGTACGGGCACGAAAAATCCCCATCAAAGCGAAGTTTTATATGTCGAGGAATTGATTGGTGTCGATACGGTCAATACCATTCCACCCGCAACGCTCGCCGCCTTTCGCGATCGCGGTAAACCCGCAGCCACACTCACTCAAGATGTTAATGCCGCGCGGGAGGTATTATTAAATCTTCACCAAGTTGGCATATCGTTGTCACTCGTGACAGATCGATTGTTAGTCGAAGGGATGCAGCTATTTGAAAACGCCTTCGATCGATTGCTGATTGCGGTCGAACAGAACCGGGAAGCCGTATTGGGCGATGCGATCGATCGACTGACTTATAAATTACCAAATGAAGCTATGACAGTCGCCGTCGCTGCGGCGATTCAAGATTGGCAGACAACTGGTAAAATTCGTCGCCTGTGGGCGCAGGATGCTTCGTTGTGGACGGGTGCCGACGAAAACCTGTGGCTGGGCTGGCTGGGTATTACCGAAGACCAGTTGGCACATCTCGATCGACTCAAACAACTGGCACAAGAAGTTCGAGAATTGCAATATACTCATGTGCTGTTGTTAGGGATGGGCGGTTCTTCCCTCTGCCCAGAAGTATTGAAACTCACCTTTGGTAATGTGACAGGCTTCCCCGAACTGCTGGTACTCGATTCTACCGATCCGGCGCAAATTCACACCATCGAACGCCAGATCGACATCACCAAAACCCTATTCATTGTATCGAGCAAATCAGGCAGTACCCTAGAACCCAATATTTTCAAGCAGTATTTCTTCGATCGCCTCCAGAAATTAGTCGGAGCCGCTGCCGCAGGCAATCGCTTTATCGCCATCACCGATCCTGGCTCTAAACTACAGCAGGTTGCTGAAAATAGCCATTTTCGGCATATTTTCTATGGCTTACCCAGTATCGGCGGTCGTTATTCCGCGCTCTCGAATTTTGGGATGGTGCCTGCGGCGGTGATGGGTTTGGATGTCGAGAGATTCCTCGATCGTGCGGCGGAAATGGTGCATTCTTGCGCTCCATCAGTTCCGGCATCAGCTAATCCTGGTGTGGTTTTGGGCTGCATTTTGGGCACTTTGGTAAATTGGGGGATCGATAAAGTCACTCTGATTACCTCTCCAGGCATCGCCGATTTGGGAGCCTGGTTAGAACAATTATTAGCCGAATCCACTGGGAAAGAGGGCAAAGGCTTGATTCCGATCGATCGCGAACCGCTGGATTTGCCGTATGCGTACAGAAGCGATCGCCTGTTTGTCTATTTGCGATCGCCATCCGCGCCAGATGAGCGGCAAGAAATGAAGATCGATATCCTCGAACGAGACTATCCAGTGGTGCGGATTGACATCAGCGATGCTTACCAACTGGGACAAGAGTTTTTTCGCTGGGAAATTGCCACGGCGGTAGCGGGATCGATCCTGGGCATTCATCCGTTCGACCAGCCCGATGTGGAAGCCAGCAAGCTCGTCACCCGCGAATTGACAGCAGCCTATGAGACAACTGGCACCCTGCCTGACGAGACACCGCTGCTAGTCGAAGCTGGGATGCAATTATTTACCGATGCCCACAATGCGGCTGTTCTGGATGAGATCGTCGGTACGGATCGATCGATCGCGGGCTATTTGCGCGCTCATCTGAATCGACTGCAAGCTGGAGATTACTTCGCACTGCTGGCTTATATCGAGATGAACCAAGCAAATGAAGATCGACTACAAGAGGTTCGCGTCACCGTTCGCAATTACAAGCGGGTTGCCACCTGTCTGGGTTTTGGCCCCCGATTTTTACACTCCACCGGACAGGCATATAAAGGTGGCTCCAATAGTGGCGTTTTTCTCCAAATTACCTGTGACGATGCGATCGATCTACCCGTACCAGGTCAAAATTACACCTTTGGGATAGTGAAAGCCGCTCAAGCTCGTGGGGATTTTCAGGTACTAGCAGAACGCGAGCGACGGGCATTGCGCGTGCATTTAGGTACCGACGTGGCAGCGGGATTGACTGCGCTACAAAAGATCGTCCGAGAACTAGTCAAATAACCGGAGGAAAACAATGCAAATAGGTGTAATTGGTTTGGGGCGGATGGGCGCGAATATCGTGCGCCGACTGCTACGCAACGGTCACGATTGCGTAGTTTACAACCGCAGCCCAGAGAAAGTCCAGCAATTGGTCGCCGAAGGGGCGATCGGTACCGCTACTCTTCATGAATTTGTCAGTCAGTTAGCACCGCCCAGAGCGATCTGGCTGATGGTGCCAGCCGGAGAGCCAACCGAGCAGATTGTCACTGCACTGTCGCAACTGTTGGCACCGGAGGACATCATCATCGACGGTGGCAATTCTTATTACATCGACGATATTCGCCGATCGAAGGAACTGGCAAAGCGATCGATTCATTACCTCGATGTCGGCACCAGTGGCGGTGTCTGGGGATTAGAGCGCGGCTACTGCATGATGATTGGTGGCGCGATGGAAATCGTCAAAGATCTCGATCCGATTTTCAAAACCCTCGCCCCTGGACGCGGCGATATTACCCGCACCCCCGGACGCGAAAAAGTTACTGGTACCGCCGAAGATGGCTATCTACACTGCGGTACTAACGGCGCGGGACATTTTGTCAAAATGGTGCATAACGGCATCGAATATGGCTTAATGGCGGCCTATGCCGAAGGATTAAACATTCTGCATCATGCCAATATTGGCAAGGAGGGGCGGAGTGCGAATGCCGAAACTGCACCACTCCAACATCCCGAACACTATCAGTACGATTTCAATCTAGCTGAGATTGCCGAAGTGTGGCGACGCGGTAGCGTGGTTGCTTCCTGGCTGCTAGATCTCACGGCGATCGCCTTACTCGAACAACCGACTCTCGAAACATTCTCAGGGCAGATCTCCGATTCTGGCGAAGGTCGCTGGACGATTGCCGCCGCGATCGATGAAGGTACGCCAGTCCCCGTACTCAGTGCCGCCCTTTATCAACGATTTAGTTCGCGCGGCGAAGATGAATTTGCGGCCAAACTCCTGTCGGCGATGCGGTTTCAGTTCGGCGGACACGTCGAGCAACACCAGTAACGAGGAGATGTCATGAACTTAGCAACCCCAGTAATTCAGCTCGATCCCACGCTCGATCGACCGACAGGCCCGTTTGTATTCGTTATTTTTGGAGCGGCTGGAGACTTGACGCAACGCCTGTTGATTCCCGCGCTCTACAATCTAGCAACTAGTAAGCTGCTCCCCACCGAATTTGCGATCGTCGGGGTTGCCCGCGCTCGAATGAGTACCGAAGAATTTCGATCGAAGATGCGACAGGCAATTCATGAATTTGCCACGATTGAAGTCATCGATCGGCTCTGGCAGACCTTAGAAGAGCGGCTTTATTATCTCGATGGCATATTTTCAAGATGAGGATACTTACCAACGGCTCAGGGACTTATTAGGGCAGGTAGACCAGACATGTGGCACCCAATCCAACTATCTTTATTACCTCGCAACTGCGGCTAGTTTTTTTAGTGACATCGTGCGGCAGCTCGGTACTGCGGGACTTACCAGCCAGGAAGATGGCAAGTGGCGGCGGGTAATTGTCGAAAAACCCTTCGGTCGCGATCTAGAATCCGCCCGCACGCTCAATCAAAATATCAGTCAAGTTTTAGCAGAAAACCAGATCTACCGGATCGACCACTATCTGGGGAAAGAGACAGTCCAAAATATTCTCGTCTTCCGCTTTGGCAATGGTATTTTCGAGCATATTTGGAACCATCATTACATCGACCACGTTCAAATCACAGTTGCCGAAACAGTCGGCGTAGAAAATAGGGGTGGCTTTTATGAGGGTGTCGGTGCGTTGCGAGACATGGTGCAAAACCACATGTTTCAACTTTTGGCTACGATCGCGATGGAACCGCCAGTTTCTTTTGAAGCTGATGCCGTGCGCGATGAGAAGTCAAAATTATTCAAAGCGATTCAGCCATTGAGTGCGGAAGCCGTCTTGAGTCAGACAGTGCGGGGACAATATGGCGCAGGTAGCATCGACGATCGCACCTTACCCGCCTATCGATCGGAATCTCGCATCGCCGCCGACTCATCTACCGAAACCTATGCCGCACTCAAACTAACGATCGATAATTGGCGGTGGGCAAATGTACCGTTTTATCTCCGTACTGGCAAACGGCTCCCCAAGCGAGTCACAGAAATTGCGATTCAGTTTAAACCCGTACCTTCCCTGCTATTTCGAGATACCCCGATCGATAGTCTCACCCCTAATTTTCTGATAATTCGCATCCAACCATCCGAGGGAATTCATCTCCACTTTGGTGCGAAAATTCCTGGCCCCCGCGTCATCATGAGCGGCGTGGAAATGGATTTTTGCTACACCAATCACTTTGGCACCAACCGCAGTACTGGGTATGAAACGCTACTCTACGACTGCGCGATCGGTGATGCCACCTTGTTTCAGCGATCGGATAATGTCGAACTAGGTTGGAGTGTCGTCACCCCAATTTTGGATGTG
Source organism: Chamaesiphon polymorphus CCALA 037 (assembly GCF_003003845.1). Taxonomy (GTDB): domain Bacteria; phylum Cyanobacteriota; class Cyanobacteriia; order Cyanobacteriales; family Chamaesiphonaceae; genus Chamaesiphon; species Chamaesiphon polymorphus. The sequence goes on from NZ_PVWO01000035.1 coordinate 5,979, forward strand.
TGGTCGGCACTCCCCTCGCGCGGATTTCCTAACTATGCCGCTGGCACCTGGGGGCCAATCGCTGCCGATACCTTGTTAGCCCGCGACGGGCGACAGTGGCGGCAGATTAAATAAGTTGAAGGTTGAAAATTAAATGATGATTCTTGCTGGTGATATCGGCGGGACGAATACCCGTTTAGCATTATTTGAATTGAAAGCAGGCGCGATCGTGTCGATCGCCAAAGCAACGTTTGCTAGCCATAACTACCCCAATCTCGAAGAGATCGTCGGTAAATTTCGAGCGACTTATCCCCAACATATTACTCAAGCCTGTTTTGGAGTAGCGGGGCCAGTCAAACACGGTCGCTGCGATGCCACAAATCTGCCCTGGGTCGTCGATGCCCAAGTTTTGGCAAATTTATTGGATCTCAAAACTGTCGGCTTAATTAACGACCTAGAAGCCAATGTGCTGGGAATTAGCGTCCTAAATACCACCAACTTGGTAACTCTCAATCCAGGTGAAGCTGATGCCGAGGGAAATGCCGCCCTGATTGCTGCTGGCACCGGACTGGGAGAAGCCGGATTGTACTGGGATGGTCGCCATTATCAACCGATCGCTTCTGAAGGCGGTCACGCCGATTTTGCCCCCAGTAACGAGCTGGAAATCGAGCTGCTCCGCTATTTAATGGCTCGGTTCGGTCGGGTCAGTTGGGAGCGAGTCCTCTCCGGCCCAGGACTATATAATATTTACCAATTCTTGCGAGATACGGGACGAGGCAATGAACCGAACTGGCTAGCCACAGAAATCCAGGAGTTAGACCCACCGAGTGCGATCTCTCAAGCCGCTTTATCGGGACAGTCTAGCCTCTGTGACTTAACATTGGAGCTATTTATCGCCCTCTACGGTGCCGAAGCAGGCAATCTCGCACTAACCATGAAGGCTACGGGAGGGCTGTTTATTGGGGGTGGCATCGCCCCCAAACTGATCGAACGGATCGATAGTACGACCACCTTTATGGATGCCTTTACCGCCAAAGGTCGGATGCGATCGCTCCTAGCTGCAATGCCAGTCAAGGTGATTATGTTCGACAAAACTGCTCTCTGGGGAGCTGCCGTGTGGGCGAATAATCTTTCGCCTAGCGTCCTTGGCAGAGAATCGAGTCCACACCGGAGGTTGGGTTGACGAATGAAACTAGAGCATACTCAACCTCCAATTCATCCCATCGGAGCTAAAACATGACACCACGAGTTAAAGAAATCCTCAGTTGGTATGGTAGCGACAATCCTGGTACCTTGACCAACCTCTCTCGCCTCCTAAATAGCGGTAAACTTGCCGGAACCGGAAAACTGGTAATTTTGCCTGTAGACCAAGGCTTTGAACATGGCCCCGCCCGCAGTTTCGCGGCGAATCCAGCCGCCTATCATCCCCATTACCACTTCGAGCTGGCGATCGCGGCTGGATGCAATGCCTATGCCGCTCCGCTTGGTTTTCTAGAAGCTGGAGCCAGAGACTTTGCCGGACAAATTCCGTTGATTCTTAAAGTCAACGACCATGACGTGCTCGTCGATGAAGCCGATCCCTTCCAAGCATTGACTGGCAGCGTCCAAGATGCCCTCCGGTTGGGCTGCGTAGGTATTGGGTTTACGATCTATCCTGGTTCTGCCCATCGACTAGAAATGTATGGGCAAATCCGCGCCTATGCCGAGGAAGCCAAACGACATGGGCTAGTCGTAATTATTTGGTCTTATCCGCGTGGAGCGGGCTTGAGTAAAGCCGGAGAAACAGCAATCGATGTGACCGCCTATGCCGCCCATATTGCCGCCCAATTGGGTGCCCACATTATCAAAGTCAAACTACCTAGCAACCAGATCGAGCAGGATGCAGCGCGAAAAGTCTACGAAGGGCAACAGATCCCGATCGATACTTTAGCCGAACGAGTCCGACATGTGGTGCAATGTACCTTTGGCGGCAATCGGATTGTAATTTTCTCTGGTGGGGCGACCGAAAGTGATGAAAATCTGCTCGAACAAATTCGGGCGATTGCCCAAGGTGGCGGGTTTGGTTCGATTATTGGGCGCAATTCTTTCCAACGATCTCAACCGGAAGCGTTGAAGTTACTCAACACCATTATGGAAATTTACAGCAATTAACCAATCTTTTAATTAAACACAAAAGACAACAGATGAAAGTTACTCAACTCAGAAATGATGGTAGCGAAAATTCACGATTTCGGTGGATTATAGTTTGTCAAGCGGGGGAACTGGCAGATGATGGTCGAGATGTAATTCAAGGTCTCAGCCAGAGCAAGATGCTATGGATGCTAGGGATGCCTCTAGTCCACTGCCCAATTATGACTGGCAGCATAATGGCAAAACTGTTCCACAATCTCCGAGCTTTGCTGCTGTCGCCATTTGATGCCGATCGTCCGCTGAAAATCCAAATCGACAATCGGCAGATAGACAATCCCCGTTAACCCTCGCCATTTGGGCATAACGCTAATTCCCAATCCCGCTTCCAGCCAAGAGATTACCCATTCTTCATGACTGGCGCGAGCCACCACCTTGGGGCAAATATTCTTCGCTTCCAGAATCTCGCATTCTCGATCGGCAAATTCGCAATTGGTACGCTCGATAAATGGTTGCCCATCCAGCTCTGCTAGGCGCACAGAGCTACGTTGGGCAAAAGGATGAGTCTGTGGCACTGCCAACAACAGTGGTTGACGGAACAGCACGATCGAGGCTTGCGGTTCCTCACGATCGCCCAAGACCATTAACGCCACATCAATTTTTCCTTCTTCCAGCCATTCCCGCAGTTGCTCTTGCTTACCATCTCGTAATTCGATGGTTACACCTGGACGCTCTTGCTGAAACCTATTGACTAAATCCGCTAATTCTCCAATTCGCATGGTGGTGAGCGTACCGAGTCTCAAGACTGGTTGCTCGTGGAATCCCTTGAGTTCGTGCAGAGCCGATTGATACTGCGCCATGATAATTGTCGCGTTTTCCAAGAACGATCGCCCTGCTTGTGTCAGCACCGTGCGTCGTCCGCCACGCTCGAATAAGGTAACCCCCAATTCCTGCTCCAACTTCTTGATCCCCGTTGATAGCGAAGGCTGGGACAAATACAGCCGCTCGGCAGCACGGGAAAAATTGCCTGTCTCGGCGATCGTCAAAAAGTAACGTACCTGATATAAATCCATACTATTGACATTGTTTATAGCTTCTATTATTAACATAGTCTTGCTTAATAGTTTAGCATCCCGCATGATGGATGTATCGAAGAAGGCAAGAGCAAGGACGCTCTAAACCACGCCTGCTAAATACAGTTATTCAAATGCAATTGGAGATTAGATTGTGACTATCCAAATCGAAAGAACGACCTCGCCCAAACTCATCATGGGACACCCTGCACCCAGTCTGGAGCTAAAAACCCTCGATGGTAATGTTTGGAATTTGGCAAAACAGCCTACCGACAAATACACCGCGATCGTGTTTTACCGTGGTCTGCATTGCCCCTTCTGCCAAGAGTATATTGCGGCGGTAGACAAACAACTGGCTGAGTTTAACCGAATTGGGGTGAATGTTATTGCGATCAGCGGCGATACATTAGAGCGGGCACAACAATTCAAAGCCGTCAGTAAAATTGAAAATTTGGCACTCGGTTATGGCTTAACCCAAGATGATATGCACAAATGGGGACTTTATATCAGCAAAGGGCACTTTGAGAGCGAACCAGCAATCTTCAGCGAACCTGCCACTTTTATTATTAAACCCGATGGTCGTCTTTACTATGCCAATGTAGGCACTCATCCCTTTGCCCGTCCCGATTTGAGTATCCTCCTACGCGGATTAGATTACATCGTTCATCATGACTATCCTTTCCGGGGCACGGAGTGGTAATCGATTTGGGAGGAGAAAACTCTCCTTCCTCACTTCCGGTTGAATCGTGGGATAACACGATCGCGATTGTCATCCTCGTTGGCTTCGTTGCCACTCATTTTCAGCAACTACCCGATCTCCATCATTGGTAGCTACCGATCGTTTTACGTTACCTAACGTATCACAAATTCAATGAAAAATATTTAGCAAGAACTTTACTTGAAGTTATACCTCTAAATATCGAGTCTTCGATATCACTAAAACCAAGAATTTATTATGAGCAGTATTCGGTTTGTTAGCGGTTCTTTGCACGGAATTTTAGATTACGCGGCTGCCCTTGTTTTAATCGCAGTCCCATTGGTACTTAATTTTCAGGCAACATCGCCATTGGCTTTATGGTTATCAGTTGCTGCGGGAGTTTTACTAATTGCGTACAGTCTCATCACCGATTATGGATTGAGTATTGTCAAGTGGATTCCTTTCAATGTTCATCTAATCCTCGATGCCTTGGCTGGAATTGCTTTTTTGGCCGCGCCATTTTTATTTGGGTTTGATGGATTAATTCGGTGGTTTTATCTGGCTAACGGTGCGATCGTCCTGTTGCTCGTCATCTTTACCGATCCGCGTATTTCTAAAGTAGCAAATCATTAAGCATCATTAGCGACTCATGATATGGATTGATTGTTTACTACAACTCGTTGGGGGAAAGATTGCGCCGAGTAAATCAAGAGATTCTTAATTTGATAGAAGCTGATTTAGCCCAGAGCCTCACCAAAGCTGAACTTCCACTGGATTCAGGTACTCAGATAAGGCATCAAGACGATCGGCTGCATCATTGGGAACATCACCTACTTCCAGATTTATTCCATCGGCATCATCTACTGCATGACGTTTTGGGATTGGTTTATCTTGCTATTTTGACGTTATTTTAAAGTTCGCTCGCGACAACACCTTTTTGCTTTAATGAATTAATTAGAGAATCTATTGAAGGAGCTTCGGGTCGCGAGAATTTTCTTGCTGCAAAGCTTGGGAGATCGCCTGACTAGCAGATGCACCAACTAAATTGAGCCGCAGTGACACTGGATTTTGAACGGCTAAATTATTTGCTCCGATCGCGATCGAATCGAGAGATTTGGCATAAGCAGCATTAAGATAGATCTGAAATTCACTCCGGTTGGCTAAATGAGTTTGAAAAAAAGCGGTACTGAGTGCTTTAGTATATACTTGAGCCTGCACCGGATCGGGGCCGATTAAACTATCGGAAACTGGGAAAACACTGTCGCTTTTAGAGATAGTTGCCGTGGAGAAGTGGGTTCCTCTTTGTAAAATAGCCAGATATTTAGCGGGCGTTTGCAACCAGGTAAACGGATCGATTTGTTCTGGTACCGCAGGTGTCACAATATCGTCACTGCCACCCAAGAAGAATACAGGCACGCGAATTTGACTCAGCCCCCGCCGCCCAAAAATCGTACTATCGAGGGGACTGATGGCAAAGATCGCTTTAATGCGGGGATCTTTGAGGGCATAATTTTGGGGTTTTAGTTCCTTGGCACGGCATTGGAGGAGGACGGACAGATTTAGCGATCGATTGGGATTACAGTCGCGTTTGACGAGATCGAAATCAATCTGGGCACCAGCTAGAGCTAACACTGTATACCCGCCGAGGGAATGTCCGACTAGTCCCACCTGTTGGACATTGAGTTGTCGCAGGGTCGGATCGGACTGTGCCCTGCGTTGTAATTCATCTAGTAAAAAAGATACATCGCGCGGACGTTCGAGCAATTCCGCTGCCTTTGGCGGCGGAGCCATCCCTGAAAAGTATTTCCGAGCGATTTTGGCATCCCCATCAACGTGCTCTAAGGCGACAACTGCAAACCCATAAGAAGCTAGATGTGCGGCTAAATAAGCATAGGCGGTACGATCTTCGGCGACACCGTGGGAAATAACAATAACTGGTAGTGGATTGGTAGAGGTTGTTTGCGGTAAATAGAGATCTCCAGGTACCATTCGTTGACGCGACCGATCTAGCCACTCAAATTGGCGTTTTTGCCAGCGAAACGTACCTGTTTGCCTGAGATTCGGTTGCTTGGAAAAGTCGATTTTGAAAGTTGCCGCTTCAGCATTGGCAAGGCGATCGAGCATGATAACAGTCCGATCTCGGCGTTTGAATAATTCAGTTAGATTATTATAGATAGTAAATACTTCAGCCAGATCGAGATTAATTTGCCGACCGGGGAACTGCTTTAAGAGGTTAATTAGGGTTAAGCCTTGCTTTTTATCTTCAGCAGCCCGAATTAGTGCCGACCTCAGCGATTTCATTCCATTCTGGCGTGAATCTGTTTGAATCGATTCCCCAATTCGCTCCAATAACTTTTCCACCAGTGGTAAGTTAGTAAACTGAGCCACAAATACCGAACTAACTTCAAATCTCTGCTGTAATAACTGTCGCAACTGTTGGAGTTGTTCTGGTGAAGCTTGTTTGACTAAAGCAGCATAATCGGCTGGAATTTTACCTTCACTAGCAAAAATATCTAGATCGCGAACAGAAATGGATACGTCTTTAAAGGGTGGAAAGTGTCCGGTAATTCGATCTGCTGCGCGACCTGGAAGGGGGATAGCTATAGTGAGGATAGTAGCAACGATCGAGGCTTGCAACCATCGCAGTTTGGGAAAAGTAACGAACATAAAATTAGCCTATATATTTGTTGTTAAGACTTGCTCCGGCTGCAATTTTCGATCGGATCTCGATCGGGATCGGCGATCGACTATCGGCTTGCAGTTAAGGAACTTCCCGAACAGCGAACGACCCGATCGAGTATCGATATCTCTACTAAAAGGCAGGTTTATGGCTAATTAAACTGAGAAATTCCTCACGAGTTTTTGGATCTTCCTGAAACGCACCGACCATTGCACTCGTGACCGTCCAGGCACCAGGCTTCTGCACCCCACGCATCGACGAAACCGTGAAGATTGGCAGTAGTCATGAGAGATCTAAATTAAAGAATATAATGGAGATTCGGACAAGCAAGCTAATTTCATGGATTACTCCCGATCGATTATCGATCGATATAAAGTTTTTAAGCGAACTGAATGTAGCTCGACAAGATCGAGTATCTCGGACTGTACTTAAGCCTTGATGAGCCAAACCCAGGAATTTCCTAAATTTATTCTGAGAACGTTATCATCGCAATCTCAGTAATTTCTCAGAAATGTGCTGTTTTCATTCAATCGCGACTTTCCAGCCGAATCTCAACCTCTCGTTCTACATATTCCCATTCCTTGCTAGCGCGCATCCGCACTAGTAATTCATTAAAATCCTGAGTATGTTCCGGTGCAAATTCAAACCAGGTAAGAAAATCAAACGGTTCGCCCAGATCTCGACAGTGCAGCAGCCGCCGCGCTACCCCAGGCAAATAATCCATCCCTACTGCCGTGTGATGAGATACTTCCTCAAAAATTTTGCGCCGCTCATCTTGTGCCATTTCCCACCACTGAGGAGTTTTTTTAATGGGAATCAATACAGCAGAAATCGCTTCTGCACGATCTAACACAGGCTGAACTGCTTTTAGAGCAGTAACTTCATCCTGCATGGCATAACGAATATTACTACTAAATCCTTGAAGAATCCAGGCACTATTTAATGGCAATTCGGTAACAGCTTCATTTACTATATTTAATCTTTCAACCAGCTCTAAACTAGAACCTAATTTTCCCCGCACATCAATTACTTTCCACGTACCTCGATCGCCACCAATAAATGAATATCTATTGTTCATATCATTCTCTAAATTTAATGAAAAATGTAAGTCGCAATGGATAAAGGAGAAGAAAAAGACGATCGATTACTTTTTCTTCTCCCTTATTCCTGTTCTCAAGTCTTAGATGCTGGAGAAACTATTATTAAATTGCAGCGTAACAGGGTGGTTTTTTTTAGAAAGTGCGGGCAGCTTACAATGAGAAATTTAAATCTCGATCGAATCTAGATAAAAGGTTAAATATCAATACAGAGATATTCGCTTCAACCCTCGATCTCTTCAATAAACTGGAGAAAAAAGATATTACTTGACTTCACTAGCTAGAAATTTAGCTACCTTGCCTTGTCTAACGGCTACTACCACATCATAAGTGGCGCAGTAGGAGAAGGTAACATTATTGGCTTTATTGTATAAATTGACCACCATCCCAGCTCCACCAGGTTGAACGCCGAGTGGTTCTAAATCTCCGTAAAAGAAGCGTCGCAGTTGGTCACCACCGCCAATTTGTCCTTTGTTTTTGGTAACTAAAGCAATCTTTTCTTGAACCGTAGGGCCTTCAGCCGCACTAGCTATTACCCCGATCGATACACTAGGACTAGAGCTATGGGTAGTAATATTACCAACTGAAACCAAACCAACCATCGCAATACTTGTAACCAAAGTAGCTAATTTCATGAGTTATGACCGATTAATGTTGTAGGGACGAACCAAGTTGCTCGTTGAATTAACTATCGCAGCTACCCCTGAAAGCTCTCTGAATTTAACCTATCGATTTCCTGAATTTATTCTAAAAATCTCCTCAGTTAAATCTCAGCAATTTCTCATAAATTCGAGCGCACTCGACCGTTCGATCGACTCGATCGATACCAGCACTTTAGCGGAAGATCGGCACGATCGGGATACACCAACCAAGCTGGGGTGTTAAAATTGCGGAAAATTATGTGGGTGGACTGTCTGCATGGCAAGTGTTGCCGAGGTTAAAACCATGTCTACTCAGCCTCAAAAATCGCCATCCCCACCAAAAATAACTGCCGAGCAGGAAGTGTACGATCGAATGATAAATAGGCAAGATCGGCTCTTAGAAGCCTCAGCCAAGGCAACCAGTGTTTTACTGACGGTGGAAAACTTTGACGAAGCGATCGATACTGCCCTGCAAATCATTGCCGAAGGTGCAGACTGCGATCGCCTTAACGTGCTAGAAGGTAACTTCGATGCTGCCTCCGATCCCTCATCAACGGTGCCAACCTACCATACCGCGATCTATGAGTGGGCTAGACCCGGCATGATTCGACAGATGGATTGCCCAGAAGCCGCACGCATCCCTTCAGCCGGAATCGAAGCATTTCTGGAACGATATTATCTGAACGGGGATGGTTTTGGCGGACTCCTAGCAGCTTGGGTCGAACCTTTGCGTAGTGCTTATGCCGCCGTTCGAGTCCAGTCTAGTTATTCTGTGCCGATTCGGGTCAAGGGGCAGTGGTGGGGCGTGTTGTGTTTGAATTATTGTCGAGCAGCAATTGAGATCGGTGCGGCAGAAGTCGCCGTTTTGCGATCGATCGCCGATTGTATTGGTAGTGCGATCGATCGCGATCGATCTCAAAAAATCATGCTCCAAGCGGAACAGGTGCGCGTTGCCGAATTGGCCAAAGCGAACCATGTGCTCGATCGCACCGTGGATTTGTTGGCAACAGACCCCGACCTCAATCGCTTTTTGGACTATGTGCTCAAAGCCTTTGCCGAACAGTTTGATGCCCCACTAATCCAGTATTGGGAGAATCCAGAACCTGGCGATGTTGCCTATCTTAGGCTGGCTTATAGTAACGGACAAATTCTCACCGCCGCCGAGCTGCCCAATGATTGTCTGGTAACAGGCATCCCAGTTCAACACGAACTAGATGGGTACGGAAATTTCCAAACTCGTCAGCGTTACTATGTCATCGAAGACATCCCTACCGATCCGATCGAACTGGCACTCTTTTCGCCGCTGAATTTCGATTTGGAAAAATGGTGTACGGAGCATGGCATCAGGAAAATGATTAACATCGCCCTGGGGTGGTCGAAAAAACTGACAAATTCGCTGTTACTTTATTTTCCCAGCGGTCGCCATTTAAGCGGGCAACAAATCGAGCTGATGTGTGCGCTGGCACAGCAGGTAACTCTAGCCATTCAACTGACACAATTGGCAGAAATTAAGCAATCAGAAGCGATCGCGCGCGCGCAGGAACGAGCGGCACGCGAAAGCGTTGCCGAATTGGTCAAGGCAAACACTGCTCTCAAACAATCCCTCGATACCCTCGCCACCGATCCAGATCTCGATCGTTTCATTGGATATACTCTCGAACTAATTGCCGAACAATTAGATGCCCCACGTATTGAATATTGGGTGCATTCCGATCTAGAAGATCGGACTTATTCCTATTTAACTTACTGCCAAGGGCAGATTCTCAAATCGAGCGATCCATCCGCTCAAGTTGGGTTAGATGTAACACCGTTTCTCAACATTCCGCTCAAGGTCGGAAACACGAACATCGGTACTTTAGCCATTTACTTACCTACTCATCGCACCTTTGTCGGGCAAGCCATCGAACTGGCTCATGCCCTAGCACAACAACTCACCTTTGCCATTGAGCTGACCCGCCTTGCCGAAGAGGCTCAACAAGCGGCATTGCTCCAAGAACGCACTCGCATGGCGCGAGAAATTCACGATACCCTCGCCCAAGCCTTTGGTGGAATTTCGATGCAGTTGCAGGCGTTCGATTACTTTGCCGCGACTCAACCTGAAAAAGCACACACTCATTTGCTCTCGGCTCAAGCCCTCGCTAAAGATGGCTTGGCGGAAGCCCGTCGATCGGTTTGGACGCTATATCTAGAAACCTCCGAATATGAAGATCCCGCTCGGACGATCGCCAAATTTATCGAACAAACTATGTCGAGACAAGCGGTGCCCATCGACCTGGCGATCGACGGTAGCCCCCGCCCGCTCCATCCCGATTTGGGACTTAATTTGCTCCGCATTGCCCAAGAATCGATCGCCAATGCGCTGCGCCATGCCCAACCCCAAACCATCCAAATTCGCCTCAGTTATAGTCCCCAAAATTTACAAATGACCGTCCGCGACGATGGCTGTGGCTTTGAGACGCAATCTCCCTCACCGGGATTTGGCTTGATGGGGATGCAGCAACGGGCAGCCAGGATTGGAGCCACCTGGCACCTAGTCAGCCAGATCGATCGAGGCACCAGCATTACTGTCACTCTCGCCCATCCAGAAACACCTTAAAATTATCGCGATCGTGCTGCCATCCATTATGCCTGAATCTCTCAAAACCATCCGCCTGCTAGTTGCCGACGACCACCCGATCGTCCGTCAAGGCTTAGTCGCTATTTTAAACGACCAGCCGGATATGAATGTAGTTGCCGAAGTAAATAACGGCCAACAGGCGATCGAACAGTTTCGCATTCACCAGCCCGATATCGCTATTCTGGATTTGAAGATGCCAGAGGTTGGTGGCGTAGAAGCGATCGATACCATCCGAGCTGAATTCCCCACTGCTGTCATCATCATGTTCTCGATCTATGAGACGGATGAGGATGTATATCGAGGGCTGCGGGCTGGAGCCAAAGCTTACCTGCTAAAAGATACCCCCTGCCAGGAGATTTTAGAAGTGATTCGGACTGTCAGCGGAGGGCAACGCTACATCCCCGCCGGAATTGGCAACAAGTTGGCGGCGCGAATGGAGCGAGTAGATCTAAGCGATCGCGAATATCAGGTGTTGGCGTTAATGGCTGAAGGTAAAAAAAATAAAGATATTGCTGGCGAACTCAACATTTCTGAAAACACTGTCAAGTTTCATGTTACCAATGTCACGCTCAAACTCGGTGCTAGCGATCGCACCCATGCGGTGGTCAATGCCCTCAAGCAAGGCATTATTAAGTTATAGTTGCGATCGTACCGCTGTTCTTCTCGACCGAATTTGGTTACACAGCAACCTTGAGACAATCGCGCTGAATCATACTGGTTGCCAGACAATGTAGGATCGCTTTGCCAATAAACCCGCTAAACGTTCCGCCTCGGCTAAGTCATCTTCTCGACGTGGCAAACCCATAACATTGGCATGATTCACAGCATCTTGTTCTATATCCAAACCAATCTCTCGGACATCCCCAACATTAAGACTGGCAACACCATAACATTTACGAAACATCTCAGCGCACTGTTGCGGAGAACATCTACTGGCTAAATTCACAGAAAGCCCCGGCTCATTTGCTCGGAGAAAATAAGCATCTGCTTTTACTCTTCCCGTGTCCTCATCAATCCATTGCTTTCGCAGCATCGAACGATATACGATTTCGTTGTCTGGTAATGCCTCAAACTGTCTCATGCTTGAATCAGCCATTCCAACCACAACAAGAGGATGGAGACTGTCACTTCCCGTTCTACTGCATAATCATTACCTAGTTCATGATACAGGTAAGCTTGTTGGTCATTCTGAGCAGGGCAGATTAGCCGAACTTCGCAGTCGGACTCAAGTTTGCTCCATGTCAGTCGAATGCTTCCCTGCTCATCTGTTGAAGCTGATGCCTTCGGAAAGCGATCGCCCATTGCATCGTAGGCTTCTAGAATAAATCGCATTGCCAACTTAAATGCAGTTTGACTCGGTTGCAGAACTCCATACTCGTCTGTCTCGTCCTCTTCCAGCAGCGCAACTAGGCGTTTCAACGTCACTGTAATCGGGCTACTAGATGGTCTTGTCGTTTGAGCAACAGTCATAAACTTCAGAGGCGTTCGGGAAAAAACTACTATTTAGCCTAACATAATTAACGATCGAGATTGTAGCTTATCTTGATTTGGGAATGGTCGCTAAAACTTAGGCAAGACTCAAAGATACAAGCTCTTAAATATCTCTAATTTAGGTAGGTAAATCATGACTTCTTTTGCTTGAAAAGCATTCAAACGAAGATGTGGATTACAGCCGGACACCTTCAATCTAATGTTTGAAATACTTAACCCTCATCTCGATCGAAAAGTCCGATTGAGCGTCCTAAAAAAACAGTTGTTGCTACAAAAAGTCGATCTAAATGGCGTTATTCGATTTGTTGCTGGAAGTATGTCTTTAGGCTGGCTGCTAATGCTGGCACCCGAACGGCACGGCGCACCAAATCGCGATCGGCTTCACGCACATAGATTTGCACGATGTCAGCAACGGTGATATTATTTTCGTCGCGGCTTAACAGTTCGATCGCATCTCCTGCGCCAACTTCACCTTCTCGCACCACTGAGAAGTAGATGCCGCTCAAACGGCTAATCAGAAACCGCTGTACTATATCGTCGCGACCGAACTTGAGATTGAGCTTGAAGCAAGGGAATCGAGGTTGCGTCACCATTACTTCAGCGGTGCCAATGCGAAAGCGATCGCCGATATTCACCGTCGCTTCGGATAAGCCCTCGATCGTCAGGTTTTCGCCAAACGCGCCCCAAGGCAACTCTTCATCTGGTAACTCTCGTTCCCAGTAAGCGTAATGCTCCATTGGATAGGCATAAACAGCTTTCTCGGCACCACCATGAACGGTCAAATCTGCCTGTTTGTCGCCATCTAGATTGAGAGAACGCATCATCACTCGTCCTGCTACTGGCTGCTTAAAAATACCAGTCGCGACCTGTTTTCCCTTCCAAGTGACTTCGCGTGGCAATCCAACACAAACGGAAATTAGTTTCATCAGGTAAACCCCTGCGATGATTACTTCCTGAAACTCTAACGCAGTTTTTTGATTTTGGCATACGTTGTCTAAAATTGAGAAACCTACCTATTTAGGTAGGCAAAAAACCAACAATAGTGGAGTAAGAAAATCATCATCTAGTGTAGTAACGATTGGCAAGATTATCTGTAAAGTGAAAGGTATCCCAATCTGCTGCAATAGCAATTGCGACTTTTAGCTCATGGCTTTATCTACCAGCCCCGATCGATTAACACCGCCAGTGAGTAGCCAAGATCGTTGTCAAGGCGACTCCACTGCCAACGTAACTCTGGTGCAATATGGCGACTATCAATGTGCGATTTGTCAAGCAGCGCATAGCATCATCTCCTCGATCCGATCGCAGATGGGAGATCGCCTGCGGTTCGTGTTTCGGCACTTTCCACAATCGCAGATTAATCCCGAAGCTTACCATGCGGCTGAAGCTGCCGAAGCTGCTGCCGCACAAAATAAGTTTTGGGAAATGCACGCTTGCTTATTCGAGCATCCATCCCAACTTGCCGATAGTAATCTAGTTGAATACGCGATCGCACTCGATCTGGATGTCGATCGGTTTTTACAAGAAATGGTTACCGATTTACATGTGGCACGGGTGCAAGCGGATCTCGATAGTGGTATCGACAGTGGTGTCATCTCAACACCCACATTTTTTATCAACGGGCTGAAATACAATGACGATCGCCCTTTAGAGACACTGCGGGATGCAGTTTTGCTAGTCGATCGTCAAGGAGGAGAAATTAGCGCGATCGATCTGGTTCACATCGAGGTAACGATAATGATTAGTCATTCTTATCCATCACTAAATTCCCCAGCTTCACCACCCTTTGAACTCGATTGCCCCGAACTAGAACAGTTAATGGCGATCGGGTATCGTTCGGGCGATTTAGGAGCTTATTTGATGGAGATCGTCCGAGGTGTCAGCCGCATCGTCCGCTCTGATTGGACGATCGTCACCATGTGTAGTGGGGAGATAGGTAGAATTATGGCTAGCAGCCTCGATTTGGAGCGGGATAACGCGGGATTTTTACTGCATGGTACGCTGGCCGCAGATGTCATCCAATCTGGGCGATCTTTTGTCATTGAAGATTGTCGTCAAGACTTATGTTGCGATCGACTTTCCAACAGTTATCTCAGCTATCTAGGCATACCCCTAAGCACGACGAATGGAGCAGTTATTGGGACGATTTGTTCGTTCTTTCAAGTACCCCGTCTCTTCGCAGAGTCAGAAATCAAGATCGTCGAATTATTTGCCGAACGAGCAGCTACCGCGATCGAAAATTACCTGCTCTATCAGCAGCAACAGCAATTTAATGAGATCCTGTCCCAACAAGTAGCTGCCCGCACGATCGAGCTACAACTTGCCCAAGAACAGCTCATCGAGAGCGAGAGATTGGCTGCCATTGGCGAATTTACGGCGACGATCGTTCATGAGGTACGCAATCCACTGACGACGATCGAGATGGGATTGCAATACGCCTGGAAAGTTTTAGATACCGATGCCGATCGGCAGCGTCTAGATTTGGCATTAAGCGAATCTCAACGTCTCAAACATCTGTTGCAAGAAATTTTATCCTATGCCAAACCCCAAATCTTGCAACTAACAAGACTTCATATCGGCAATTTTATCAACGATTTATTGTTACAGGTTCGAGACTTACCAGAAACTATCGATCGCCAGATAGATTATGTCAGTAGGTGTCCAGAGATCGAAGTCATGGCAGATATCGATAAGTTAAAACAAGTTTTTCTGAATCTGTTTCGGAATGCCTGCGAAGCGATCGAACCCAATGAGACTGTCAGTTGTCAGATCTTGCCGCAACCCGACTTCGATCGAGTTTGCATCCAAATCCACAATGGCGGCAATCCCATTCCGCCAGCATCATTACACCTTTTGACTACGCCATTCTACTCTACAAAACCTGCTGGTACTGGATTAGGGTTAGCAATTTCCCAGCGAATTATCATCGCTCATGGTGGCGAATTGGCGATCGTATCTTCTGATTCGGGTACCACCGTCAATGTTCTATTACCCATTTTCTCAGCCTAGACACCGACATATTTGCAATCGAAACTATGTTGGTAAAGCGATCGAAAACTCCGTACCCGCCCCTAATTTCGATCTCACTGTAACATTACCACCCATCCCTTCCACCAATGTTTTGACGATCGCTAGTCCCAACCCATGCCCTCCTGTCGTGCGCGCGCGGGCTTCATCTACCCGATAGAAACGTTCAAAAATCCGGCTCTGATCCTGGAGCGGAATCCCTACCCCACGATCGCGTACTCGAATTAGTGCTTGTCCGTCGAGGCGGTCGATACTCAAGATAATCGGTTGTTCCGCGTCAGAATATTTGACCGCATTATCAATTAGATTGATTAATACCTGTTTCAAGCGATCGCGATCGGCGATTGCTGCGATATTTCCGATTGCCTCGACGCGGATGACTCGATCGCTATACTTCTCCGTCATCTGGACTACTTCTGTCACCACATCATTGAGCGACAACCGTTCGAGACTGTAATGGGCATAACCACTATCCGCCCGTGCCAAATTCAGCAAATCCTGAAGCAATCTTACCGTGCGATCGGCTTCATCAGCCGCCGTTTGGAGGGCTTCTTGTTGATAATCATTTAAATTGGTACTCCGCCGCAGCAAGCTTTGTAAATAGCCCAATACCACCGTTAACGGCGTGCGTAACTCATGGGAGACATTGCCGACAAACTGCCGCTGTTGTTCCCAAGATTCCGCCAACCGTGCCAGCATCATATTAAAAGTTTGTGCTAATTCCTTAACTTCAGTTGGAGCCTGACTCAGTTGCAACTGTGCCTTGTTCAAGTCTGCCGCCGAGATTGCCCCTGCCATCTGACTCATCTCCTGTAACGGTTGGAGCGATCTCCGAATCCGCAAGGCGATCGCGATCGTTGTTAAGAATAAAGATAGAATGCACACAGCCGCCAAACCTTGAATGGCGGACATCAGTTGGGATTGCTCTTGCGTGACATCCTGCGCCATGTAGACCTTGCCCAGGGATTCACCTCGCACCGTTACCCCACCCCGATATAAAATTAGAAATCGATCGCCTACTGGGTACACCTGGGGTTTGAGCGGCATATCGGCGATCGACATTAATTCGGTACTTACTCCACCCGATTGGGCTAAAATCTTTTTACCATCGGTACTTTTGACCCAAATTGCCAAACCAGGAACAGAGACACTATCGATCGTCTTTTGCAGACCCGTGGCGACTGGTAACATCTCACTGTAGAGCTGCACATCGCGAGGAAACCGAGTGGCAATATATTCAACCTGTTGGGTATGTGTGGTTATCAAAAGCTGTTGCATTTTCCAACTCGTCCATACAGCGACACCGCTTAAGCCGAGAATTGACAGTAGCGAGATTTCGACGGTGAGCCGAAATTGCAACGATGCCGGATCGAAATGTCGCTGCTTAATTTGCTGGAGCTTCGCTCTGAATCTATCGATCGTCGGTGGCATTGGGAAACCTTAGTATTGCAGTATTTTCGACCGAATGTGAGTGTTACTGTTCTCAAGTGTAGTGTAAAGACGATACCTGTCTAAATGTTAAATCTGAGTGAGAGAAAATTAATCAACGTTACCGTTAAAAAATACATTTACACGGTAG
>NZ_PVWO01000360.1 GCF_003003845.1 Chamaesiphon polymorphus CCALA 037
ATAGTGGATAGTGGCTCGTGGACGGAAAAGAGAATTTGTGGTTTGTTTTGCCAACGCGATACACGTATATATCCTGCTGCTTTCTGGGGTAATTTTCCTCTCTATTCACTATTCACTATCCACTATCCACTACTTTTGGATTCTAGCTGTTTTAGTCGATCGAGTCTCTAGCATCATTTCGTCTTCTTTGGCGACGGTACGCTTGATGCGGACGGTACCTGCTGCGGCGTCTTCGACATCGACGACGGAGCGGAGGAGTTTGGCGGTGGCTTCGTTGCCGGAATCGTGGGCGAGTTTGACGGCTTTGCCGAGTTTGACTGTTGCCACTTCAATATTACCTTGTGCTCGGGCTTCTAAGCCTTCTTGGATGGATTGTGCGAGTTCTGCTTGTCCGGTATAGTGAGCGACGCGACGATCGATTTTAGCGGTTTTGGCTTCGTCTTCCGTCCAGGTGGCGAGGATTTTGGCTTCGGTAATTTTGGTTTCGACGCCGTTGGTTTGGGTTATCAGGCTCGCTCTACCCGCCAACATTTCGTCGCCTACATTTCCGGCATTGATTTGGATGCAGAAGTGATAATCGCGCGATTCATTACTTCCCCACGCACCCGTTGGGTATTCGACGATTCTTTCGCTGACGACTTTGGCGCGACTGGTGACATCGACGATTTCGGGGCTGACTTGCTTGCAGAATAATACCTGCGCACCCATCGGCGTCCACAATCTGAGACTGACATCACTGACAGTTTTGCCCATCGCTTTAGTCAAAATTGCTTGGAAGTCGTCGGCAATTCGCTCTGGTGATGAGATAATATCCGTCGTACCTAATAGTCTGGCGGCAATTTTCTGTAGTTCGGCGACGCGCCAATCTGTCCCGACACCGCGACAGTCGCACTGAAATTTACCTTCAGATGCGTCCAAAACTCGAACCAAATCTTGCTCGTCATTAGGATCGTTTTGTCCGTCGGTAAGTAATAAAGCTTGGCAAATTGCTTGAGGCATCTTATTAAATTCACCCAAAGCTGTATGCAGCCAAGTAGACATCAAAGTCCCCCCGCCAGCACTAATTTCTTTTACCTGTGCGACGGCGCGGAGTTTATTTTCGGGGACGGCGTTGACGAGTGGTACTAGTAATTTTGCGCGACTAGATCCGGTGACGACAAAAAATGCCGCATCGGTGGGGAGGAGATTGATAATTTTGACGATCGCCTCTTTGGCGGCTATCATCTTGGCTCCACCCATCGAGCCAGATGTATCGCAAATAATCCCAAATAAGCGTTGGCTATTACTCGGTGCGGCGACGGTGGCACCATCATTGCTACTAGTCGTAATCGTCATGATGGCGTTTACTTGTGTTGCACCTTGAGGCAAGTAAGGATTTTGGAAGACTTCTGCGGTAAACATTAGGGGATAGAGGGTAGAGGGTAGAGGGTAGAGGGTAGAGGGTAGGCTTTAGGCTTTAGGTTTTAGGCTTTAGGCTTTAGGTTTTAGGGAAAAGGGATGAGAAATAGGGATTAGGATGCGTAGGTTAGCACCGATAACTCGATCGTGAAAATCTAACGAATCCTCAAATCTCGATCGTGTTCGACTTAACATAGGATATATCTACATCTGCGACCGATCGTGTTTACTGAATAATTAGGGCTAAATCTGACTAATTATGCGAAAGTTTTGCGATCGAGGATAAGATTTCGGTCATTATCGCAGACCCGAGCAGCGGGTAGATTAGAATTTAATTGAGCGATAGCTTTCATCGACGATCTTACGCCAAACTTAAGTGTATGTCCGATCGAAAATCGACGATTGTAGACTTTGCGGTAGATGGGGAAGCTGGATACCAGCAAATTTTCGATCGATCTCCGTTACTCAGTAGCATCTCTGCTCAGTTAGACGGGTTGCTCGTTGCCTATGACTATTTTCCACCAGGCGCGATCCCAAATACTTTAGTCAAACAGCATGGTTTGGGGATTTTTATCGATTTACCAGCTCCAGTTACAGCCGAGCGGTGGATCGATGGTAAATTGCGCCGTGAAGTAGTCAGGCGCGGCGATGCCTTCATCATTCCTGCCGATACTTGGCATTATTCTGAGTGGAATGGGGGTGGCGGTGCCATCGTCGTCGGATTGGAACCGCACGTCATGCTCGATGCTCTCAATTTAACTCTCGATCGCGATCGATTGGAATTGATTCCCCACTTTTCAACTACCGATCCGACGATCGATCGGATCGGGATCGCGCTCAAACACGCACTCGAACATCCCGGTAGTCTGAGTCGGCTCTATGCCGAATCGATGGTAGACGCGCTGATGATGCACCTGTTACAGCATTATTCCGTCCAAAATTATGCACTGCCTACTTATCAAGGCGGCTTGGCTCCAGCTCAACTAGAACAAATCGTAGACTATATCGATACATATCTCGATCGCGATCTGAGCTTACACGAACTGGCTCAATTAGTTCAATTGAGTCCGCACTACTTTTCGCAACTGTTCAAACAATCGACCGGATTTTCGCCCCATCAGTATATTCTGCGCCGTCGGATCGATCGAGGGAAAAAATTGTTACGCCAAGGTGGATTGAGCATTGCTGGCGTAGCGAAGATCGTTGGATTTGTCGATCAGAGTCATTTTCATCGTCATTTTAAACGGTTGGAAGGCATTACGCCCAAAGCTTTTATCAGGCAATTTTTCTAACAATACCTCACAACTGTTATTAGTAGATTGCGATGCCTATTCTAGGAATATTTCCATTCACATATTTTAACCTTCTTTGGCACTTTCATATTGATAAGGTAGTGCAACTCTGCCCTGAAAACTGTGATATCGTCTAGAAAAATGTTCTAGATAAGGACTTGATAGAACCGATCTTCTTTTAGCCATACCAAGTTCTAATTGACGATATAAAATTGCTGCTTCTATCCCAAAAATTCTTTTGAAATCAGCAGTCAACTCTGGCAATCCTTCTTTTTCTAATTCAAATTCTTTTGGTATTTTTTCAAAAAAATAATATCTTTCATGACGTTGAGAACTGACTAAATTCCATTCTTTGCTGTTCATCTCTGCTGTACCTCTAACTTCTTGAGCAGTTGCTACTTCACATAAAATAATGGAATTTAATAGTTTATCTGGCCGATTATCAGATATTCTTGCCTGATAATCCCAATCTAAATCGCAATCTTGTGTGACTACAATTACGTAAGGATGCAAAATATTAACAAAGGATAATTCTGTGTTGTCTAATTCAATTTCATTAGCAATGGGATAGTATTGAAATATATCGGTCAAGATTTCTCCTTGTCGAAAAGGAGTATTTTTAATTGATGATTGATAAATAGCCTGTTTTTTCATTAAAAAATATTTTGTACAAGCTATGATTCTAGAACAATGGGCTGTCTCACTTGCGTCTGTTTCAATATACCTTTTATATTAACGCTTGAAGAAGCAGATAGCCTCGAAGACTGAGAATGGTTTTCCACGTACAATGCTGCGCGATCTTGGTAGAAATCATTAATAGACTCTAATTCTTTAGCAGCTTCGGTCAGTGCATCTTCAGGCATAGATTGTAAATACATTAAGCATTTTAGTAACGCAATTCTATTATTACTTAGCGATAATCGATCCTGGTTAGTCACGATAGATAAATGAGAAGGAGATATCATTAGATCGAATTCAGGATACTTAATGATAAATGTTTTGCCATCTATATCAAATTTTTGTTCCGGTGCAGAGACAGTAGAACTTATTTTAGGTAACTGAAATCTCAACGTTCCGGGGACGCATTGCATTGTGAAGGGTATCTGTGATACTCCATCGGAATAGGTTTCTAGCCGATCTGTTGAATTCGTTAAGAATGTTCCACGTACTGCCATCTCTCTCTATCCTTTTTTCTGTGTAAAAATCAGCATTTAATAAATAGCAAGTTTCTTCTATATCTTTTTGAGCCTCTTTGACATTAACTAGCCCATGTTGAAGATTTATCTTACCGAACTCAGCTTGCAAAATCAAGTTTTTTGTAAGTGACTCGATCGAGTCTTCAAAATCTTGATTATACAGTTCAGATGCTATCTGCTCAGTTATCAGTTCTGACCAAGATTTATCTTTAAGCCCTAATTTCGATCTAAATATTAAGTCTTGATAGAATAAACCTAATCTCGTATAAAAAGATGGATTATATATTTCTTCAAAGACATCTACTGCCTCTTTAAATTTGGGTTTAAAGTCTTCATAACTTTTGTAATGAGAAGTTGTTAAAGAAATAAAATCTCTACCAATAGATAATTGCCATTGCATATCCTCAGATTTGAAATTATAAGAAACCTCACTTCTGAGAGGAGCACCTATCTGTTGAATGAATTGTGATATTTCAGGGGGAACTTGAGTTGACGTGGTTTCAAACAGTGGATAATGAGATCTAACCCGATCCTGAAATTCTACTGGTTCGTGATGAGAAATTTTAAGTATGGGTGGAAACCTCAACTGACACGCAACCTGAATAAGTGGATTGCGCTCGTAAATAACACGCTCGAAATCAGGTAAATGCATGAAGCTGCTTTTCAAATAATAATATTAATTAATCTATATTCCTATATTGTACCCTGATTTTTATGAAAATTAGTTAAATAAATCTAAACTAGATTTTTCCCCAAGAGAGATAGTAAAGCATACTCACTGCAAGGCTTTCGACTTCTTTCACCTGCATGGGATCGTCAACCCACCAATTGCGGTATTTTGTCAATGATGAGGATGACTAGACACCGAATATCCAAAAAATCGGATGAATATACAAGACAGCGATCGAGAGTTTGCTAAATACTGATAGCTAGAGTTACAGCTCGTATTTGTAGTAACAACAGGAGATCCCGCTCGTGGCACAGCTCGAAACCAAGACAGAGCCGATGGTGCTGAATATGGGGCCGCACCACCCTTCCATGCACGGTTGTTTTCGGATTATCGTGACGTTAGATGGGGAAGATGTCGTCGATTGCGAACCCGTCATTGGGTATCTGCATCGGGGAATGGAAAAGATCGCCGAAAATCGCACCAATCTGATGTATGTTCCCTACGTCAGTCGGTGGGATTATGCCGCTGGGATGTTTAATGAAGCCGTAACTGTTAATGCGGTGGAGAAGTTAGCGAATATTTCGGTTCCGAAACGGGCTAGTTATATTCGGATGATAATGCTCGAACTCAACCGGATTGCCAACCATTTGCTGTGGTTGGGGCCATTTATGTTAGATGTCGGTGCGGGGACGCCGTTGTTCTATATTTTCCGCGAACGGGAGATGATTTACGATCTGTGGGAAGCCGCGACTGGCTATCGAATGGTGAATAATAACTACTTCCGCGTGGGTGGGGTGGCGGTAGATTTACCCCATGGGTGGTTGGCAAAATGTGCGGATTTCTGCAATTATTTCGCGCCGAAAGTTGATGAGTACGAACGCTTGATTACCGATAATCCGATCTTTCGCCGTCGGGTAGAAGGAGTGGGGACGATTAGTCGGGAGATGGCGATTAGTTGGGGCTTATCGGGGCCGATGTTACGCGCTTCTGGCGTCAAGTGGGATTTACGTAAAGTCGATAGTTACGAGCGTTACGATGAGTTGGATTGGGAGATTCAATCCGAGACGGCGGGCGATTGTCTGGCACGATATCTAGTTAGAATGGCCGAAATGCGGGAGTCGGTGAAGATAATCCTTCAAGCGATCGATCGCATTCCTGGTGGTGCATACGAAAGTCTCGAAGCCAACCGTTTAGCTGCGGGTGTCAAATCTGAGTGGGATGGCTTCGATTATCAGTACATTAGCAAGAAGATCGCCCCAACCTTCAAAATCCCTTCAGGCGAACATTACGTGCGCGTGGAGAGTGGTAAAGGCGAGTTGGGGATATTTATCATCGGCGACGATAATATCTTCCCCTGGCGGTGGAAAATCCGCTCGGCTGATTTTAATAATCTCTCAATTTTGCCCTATTTACTCAAGGGGGTAAAAGTCGCCGATATCGTGGTGATTCTCGGGAGTATCGATATTATTATGGGTTCGGTCGATCGGTAGTGGAGCGGGGAGCGGGGAGCGGGG
>NZ_PVWO01000036.1 GCF_003003845.1 Chamaesiphon polymorphus CCALA 037
CTACCACAATTGGTTGACTCTACTCCATTTTCCTCCCCTTTCTCGATCGCTTTCTCCTCTAATGGCTAAAGTCGAGTCTAAGAAGTCGGGGATCTGGGTTTCGAGGATTTTTAAATATCTTAACCGCCTTGGCGATTGCTATATTAATACGACAACCCGACAACCCACAAGCGAGGCTTTTACTAGTGTGTTTGTAATCGTGCGAGATGGGAGTATCGTTTGAGCTAAGATCTTCCCAATTAGCAAAACCTTTGTCATGACTCAACTTATCGGCTTTATTCCCAGTGCGCGGACATTATGGCTGCTGGCGGGTGGGGGAGCGTTCGCCACGATTTTCGCCATCTTTATCCCGATCCCCCAGCGAATCGGGGTGGCGATCGCGATGACATTGGCTTGGTATCTTGTCATCATCTTGCTCGCAGGTATCGATGCTTGGCGCAGTAAAGCCGATCGAGTCGAGGTAAGTCGCGAGCCATTGGGAAAACTCTCGATCGGGCGCGATAATCCGGTAACGTTGACGATTCGAGCGAGCCAAAATAACAGCAACGCCCGACAATTTAGCTATCAAATTTGTGACGGAGTGCCGCAAGATTTGGCAGCAACACCTCCATTAATCTCCGGACAACTCGAAAAAGGTCACAGTCAAACAGCGAGCTATACAGTCCATCCTTACCGTCGTGGCGAGTACGAATGGCAAGGAATTCAGGTCAGACAATCGAGCCGTTGGGGACTAGCTTGGCACCAATGGCGGGTAAATGCAGCCCAAACTGTAGTAGTGTACCCAGATCTGATCGGCTTAAAATCGCTTTCGATCCGGTTGGCATTGCAATCTACAGGCGCAATGCGTCAAGTTCGCAAGCGGGGGATGGGGACAGAATTTAGCGAATTGCGCGAATATAATAGTGGCGACGATCCTCGATCGATCGATTGGAAAGCTACGGCGCGCCGCAATCGTCCGCTGATTCGCGTTTTGGAGCCAGAGCAAGAACAGACGGTAATTATCTTGCTCGATCGCGGGCGACTGATGACAGCTAATATTCAAGGCTATAAACGGTTCGATCTGGGCTTAAATGCGACGCTATCTCTAGCTTTGACGGCAATCCAACGGGGCGATCGCGTGGGAGTGGGTGTATTCGATCGATATCTAACTACCTGGATTCCACCCCAACAGGGACAAAAGCACTTCTCTAACATCCTCGACAGGGTAAGTCGAATTCAGCCCGAACTGCTCGAACCCGACTATCTCGGAGCCGTTACCACGATTCTCAAACAACAGAGTCGGCGCGCGCTAGTGGTAGTAATTACCGATATTATCGACGACATCGCTTCTGCCGAGCTGCTCACCGCGCTCGGTAGACTCACGCCGCGCTATCTCCCTTTTTGTGTGACTTTGCGCGATCCGCAAGTGGATATCCGCGCGCGCGAATTAGGCACCGATCTGGCTGGTGCATATACTCAATCCGTCGCGCTAGATCTAATTCAGCAACGCGAACTTGCCTTCGCCAATCTCAAGCGCAAGGGCGTTTTAGTTTTGGACGCTCCAGCTACCCAAATTAGCGATCGATTAGTCGATCGTTACGTACAAATTAAATCTCGAAATCAATTGTAGATAGGCTTTAGGCTTTAGGCTTTAGGCTCTAGTGGATAGTAGGAGTTATCAATTATCAATTATCAATTCTCAATTCTCAATTCTCAATTCTTGAGTTTTCTCGATCGCCAAGAATTAATGACTACCGATGTCAAGCTCATTCCCATGGTACCGATCGCGATCTGTGGAGTTAGGGAAAAACCAAATTGGGGATAAAATATACCTGCGGCGATCGGCAGACAGATAAGATTGTAGATAAAGGTAAAAAAGAGATTCTGCTCGATCTTATATAAAGTCGATCGACTCAATTTTATGGCAGTAATAATTGTTTGTAAGTCTGCATTAACGAGTGTGAGATCGCAAAAAGAGAGCGGCAGATTTCCACTCGTACCGATTGCCATGCTGACATCTGCTTGAGCTAAAGCGGACGCGTCATTTAGGCTAGAACCAACCATTGCGACGATCGCTCGATATTTACCGATCGCTCTCGATTGCAATTTCTGAATTACTGCAACTTTGTCGCGAGCATCTTTGCAAGCAAATACTCGATCTATTCTCAGTCGATCTGCTAAATTTTTAGCAGCAGTTAAATTATCTGTAGCAATTAACACTACTTCTAATCCCGCTCTTTTTAATCTCGATATCGTGGCGATCGTCGAAGATTCTATTGCCGCACCAATCCCAATAATTCCAGCAATTTCGCTATCGATCGCGATCCAAATTACGGTTTTTCCTGCTGATTCCCATTGGTGTTGATAATTAGTCAAGACGCGCTGGTTGGCAATTTGAAATACATTATCGATATCGAGCGAATTAATCCACTCATTCGAGCCGACTTGGATTAATTTACCATCGATGATTCCTTGGATGCCCTTACCTGCAATTTCCTCAAATCGATCGACAGGTTTTAAGAATATTGCCAGCTCTTGAGATCGATCGACAATTGCTGATGCTACTATATTTTTGGCATAAGCTTCGAGCGAAGCAACCAATTGAAAAATATCTAATTCCGTGCCATTATAGTTGTCTACAATTGGCAGAAAATCGGTAACTGCCAATCGATCGGGTACGACAGTCGCATTTTTGTCAAAGACGATTGTCTTTGCTTGACTGAGTAATTCTAAGGCATTGCTATTATTAACTAAAATTTCGCGTTGTGCTGCTTTGTTAATTCCGATTGCCATCGCTAGAGCAGTAGCTAAACCTAAGACACAAGGACAGGTAATAATTAAAACACTACATCCGAAAATGACTCCACTTGTAGGCCGATCGATCGAGATCGACCATGCTAAACTAGTCACGATCGCCAGCACAGCGACAAACGGGATGATATATTTATTAGTGACGCGATCGGCTAATCTAGAAATGGGTAATCTATTGACTTGCACGCGATCGACTAATGCCAAACTTCGATCGAGAACTGGTATAGATCCAATTGGTAATTGTCGCTCAACCAGTTGAGAAATAACTGCTAGAGAACGTTCTTTAGCAAGGTATTCTAACTTCCTACCCACAAACATCAAGACGATCGTCATCGTGGAGATTGCATAGTAAACATGCGGTTGGATGAAATTAGATCTGGCGATAAATTGAGGCGCAAATGTACTTACTAACGAATATAAATAAGCAGTTCCGGTAGCGAGTGCGACGAGTGCATTCACGTTGGCATGAATACTTCTATGTGTAGATAAATGTCGCCTTACTAAAATAGCAGTCCAAACATCGATAACAAATGCTCTAGCACACCAAAATTGAATGGGCGTAGCTAAACACCATTGCCAAGCAGGATTTTGAAACCAAGCAGAAATCCAACTTAATTCTGGACTCCAACTCGGTAGCAAAGAACCGATAATTAATAGCAAACTAATCGCGATCGCTGATATTAACTTAAAATCTCTCGGAGATTCACGCTCTCGATCTCCATTGTTTGTTGCTGCCTGAGTAATTGCTTCAGCAGTCGTAATTTGCCGCTCGTCAGCGATCGTTGCTAGTTGCCGTACCGAATTAACATTTGACTCGATCGCGCCAGGTTTGCAGGCAATTTCCCGCTCCATCCCACCCAACTTTAAGCCGAGATATTCCATATATTTACACCAAGATGATTAGTTTCGATTTTAATAATTAGCGATAGCGGTAGCGAGCGATTATTTGTCGATCGCAGATCCGCTAGCGAGCATCTTGGGGAATCGCGAGATCTCTGCTGGGTTAGTCTCAATTAGGACTAACTTAGTCGGAGGAGTAGCCGTAATTTGGATTGGCGGATTGATGGAGCGAACAGCTAGATAAATCGCATCGATCCAGGCACTAAAAGCCAGATCGGAAACTGTTAATATTGCGGGCATCGTCGGGGTTATTAAAAATATTTTCTCGATTTTACTGTGCGGATGGTAATCGCTCTCACATGTATAGAAAAGTGAAGAAACCGATATTTTTGTTATCGAAATGTAACTCGCTCTTAATGTTAAATGGGAACATCTGCGGATCGAGATAGTCACACAATCTCATCCCCATTCCGGTCTGCGGTCGCCCACTTTCTCGCTCGAAATCGCAATTTCGGGTATGATGTAGTCAGAAAGAAGACATATCCTACATTCACGAACGATTTAACACTGAAATAACTTCGGTTGCTCCAGCTAGTGCCCTGGAGATCCCGACCGCGACCGATTGACACATCAGCAGGTAAATTTTTTATGGATCGATCCAGATTACCGTCCGCCAAGACGAATAGCTCGTCTGAAGACGATACAACAGCTTCGATCGCTTCGGGAAGTTTGCGGTGGCCACTAGTTGTCACTCTGAGCGGTTTGCTCGTCGGTGGCATCTGGTTTGCACAACAAACCAGCGTCAGACATCTCGACGCACGCATCCATCAGCGTCAGCAAGATATCGATCGCATTTCCAACCGCAGCATTACTCCAGCAGCTCGGGTGACCTTAGAAAAAGAACAGATTATGCTAGAGCGCGATCGTCTCAACGCTCAAAATGGGGTCTACAACCTCCTGTTTCAGGGGATTGGTGCTGGCATCCTCGGTAGCCTAGCTTATGTGGGTTGGCACTACTTACGCCGTACTAACGAACATTTTCATCATGCCAACGAGCGACTAATTACCGATCGCTTCAGTCAAGCAATTTCCCATTTAGCAAGCGATAAAATGGAAATCCGACTGGGTGGCATTTATACGCTCGAACGTCTAGCGCAGGAGTCCGCTGCTGATTACTGGCTGACGATCGAAGTTTTGACCGCTTTCGTGCGCGAACGCTCTCCCGCGAGCGATGCTCAGATCGCGCCGCTCCGGCTCACCACCAAGGCTTCAGATCGTCCGCTGACGATCGTCGGTGGGAGCGATGTCCCTACCAATCGCAAACAACAGCCATTATTAAAAGTACCGACGGATATTCAAGCTGTGATGACGATCTTGAGTCGGCGAGACACGAGCAAAGATCGACCGGATCGCGCCATCGAATTGCGCGAAAGCAATCTCCGCGATGCCGATCTCAATGGGATCGAGCTATGGGGTGCCGATTTGTGGAAAGTCAATCTTCGCGAGGCTCAATTATGGCAAGCTAAATTAGCAGGTGCCTCGCTCGGACGCGCCAATCTCCGCGAAGCCAGTCTCTGGCAAGCAGATCTCGAAGGTGCCTATCTCTGGCAAGCCAATCTCGAAGGTGCCAATCTTACCGAAGCAAATCTAGAGCAAGCCAATCTTGAAGGCGCAAATCTCAAAGATGCCAATCTCCAACAAACCAATCTCATCGATGCCGATCTTCGCAATGCGATCGGACTGACGCGCCAACAACTCAGTCATGCTATTTGCAATGAAACTACGCAGTTACCAGATTATCTCGATCGGGTCAATGCTTAGATGCGGACATTATCTTTTACTCTGCATCCAGCGATCGATCTCGGTATTTTGGATCGTCATTAATTCTTGAATACCTTTGTCGGCAAGATCTAATAATTCATTCATTTGGTGACGGCTAAAACTGCCCGATTCTGCCGTTCCTTGCACTTCAATTAGCTCCCGATTATCGGTCATTACCACATTAAAATCTACGTCCGCCGCGACATCTTCTGGGTAGTCCAGATCCAGAAATGCTTCGCCTTCAATCAGTCCCACCGATATCGCTGCGACTTGACGGACTACTGGCGATGCGCTCAACTCACCCCGCTCGATGAGCTGGTGGATGGCTTGCACCAATGCCACGTATCCGCCAGTTATTGCCGTCGTGCGGGTGCCTGCATCGGCTTGGATGACGTCTGCATCAACTAGGATCGTTTTCTCTCCTAGAATGGCAAAATCGAGGGTCGATCGCAAACTGCGCCCGATGAGTCTTTGGATCTCTTGAGTGCGTCCGGATAACTTGAGCACTTCCCGCTCGTGACGCTGGGGAGTCGCACCTGGTAGCATCCGATATTCTGCTGTCAGCCATCCCGTCCCCGTACCAGTCAAAAATTTAGGTACGCCATCTTTGATGGTGACGGTGCATAATACGCGTGTATCTCCACAGCCAGTCAGCACGGAACTGGTTGCAAACTTGGTAAAGTCGCTCTGAAAGCTAATTTGACGTAGTTGGTTCGATTGGCGATGTTGGCGAATCTGCGGCATGTGCATAGGGACGATGGCAAACTAGAGTGTACTACAGTATCTAACGATCCCCATCGACTTGTTGTTAATTTTTATGAGCAATTTAAATGCCCAGCAGCGAGAACCATCCTCACTCCCATTCCTTAAACCATCTCCCCTATTCCTTCATCAGCTACTTGACCGATCGCATATTTAGTGTTTCACTGGATAGACGCTCGGAATAAAACGCTATATGTTGTCTACTATAGACTGCCGAGCGGACAGGATTCGCCCGCAAGGGAATACCTTTTGAATGAAATGCGGCTCATTTTACGTTGAATATGATTGCACAACTAAATAGTCATCCCGAACATACTTCAGTTTCTTGTAATACGATAAGTACGCTTCACAAACAGATCGAGATTGTCGATACACCAGCCGATCGATTTTGTACGGAAATAGTCGCCAACGCGCTCAAAATTGCCAGTACCGGACAACGCGTGCTGATCGTCCAACTTCTCAAAGGTGGGATTCGTCAAGGTCACGATCGGATTATCAATCTCGCTCAAAATTTAGATTGGATTAGATGTAATTTGATTCGGAATATTTCGATTGCCGATCTCAACGATCTGGAGTTGCACAATTTCGAGCAGCTCTGGAAACACGTTCGCGGCGCAACTCGATCGAGTGAATATTCTTTGGTCATTTTAGACGATCTGAGTCTGGCGATCGAGTTAGGTTTAATTAGTATCGAAGCGGCAACTACTTTTCTAACTAAGCTCCCCGAAGATCTTAAAATTATTCTCACTGGTACCAACCCACATCCCGCGATCGTCGAATTAGCTCATTAAGATAGTTGCTCGTCGATCTAACCAGCAGGGTGACAATATCCATCTGTTGGCGCAGTACTCTATCTGTGCGCTTCAGGGATCGAGCTTGCAAGACTCAAAGTCTCTAAACTTTTTAAAAACCAAAACCCGACTTCTATAAGTCGGGTTTTTTACTTTTACTAAACCTTGAATTTGTCTGCAATGCGTTGCATTGCTGTTTCGACATTTGCCCGACTATTAAATGCCGAGATCCGGAAATAACCTTCACCAGCAGCACCAAATCCCGAACCTGGAGTACCGACAACAAAGCAATTCGTTAGCAACTTATCGAAAAATTCCCAACTAGATAAACCATCAGGAGTTTTTACCCACACATAGGGTGCATTAATCCCGCCAAAAACTTGCAATCCCGCAGCAGTTAGTTCCTTGCGAATAATTTGGGCATTTTCCATATAAAAGTTAATTAGTTCTTTTACTTGGGCTTTGCCTTCGGGTGAATAAACCGCTTCCGCACCGCGTTGGACGATATAGGATACACCATTAAACTTGGTCGATTGGCGACGATTCCAGAGTTTCCACAGTTCGACATCGCTACCATCGGCGGCTTTGGCGGTGAGAGTTTTAGGTACTACCGTCAGCGCGCACCGGGTACCTGTAAAACCAGCATTTTTAGAAAAAGACCGAAACTCGATCGCACAATCTCGCGCCCCGTCGATTTCATAGATCGAATGCGGTAAACTCGGATCGGTAATAAATGCTTCATACGCCGCATCAAAGAAAATAATCGAGCCATTGGCTTTGGCATAATCTACCCACGCTTGCAGATGCGCTTTAGTAGCCGTCGCACCCGTCGGATTGTTGGGGAAACAAAGGTAGATCAGATCGACTTTCTGACTGGGAATTTGGGCGGTAAAATCATTTTCAGCAGTAATCGGCAGATATACCAAACCACCATACTCGCCCTTGTCATTGGCATCGCCAGTATTGCCAGCCATGACATTAGTATCGACATAAACGGGGTATACCGGGTCGGTCACCGCGATCGTGTTATCGTGACCGAAAATATCTAGAATGTTGCCACAGTCGCATTTAGAGCCATCTGAGATGAAGATTTCCGATGCGTCGATGTCACAGCCTCGCGACTGAAAATCATTAGTCGCGATCGCTTCTCGCAACCAAGCATAACCCTGTTCGGGGCCATAACCTTTAAATTTCGATCGATCGCCCATATCCTCGATCGCATTTGTCATTGCCGTGCGACAAGCCACTGGCAATGGTTCGGTAACATCGCCAATTCCCAAGCGGATAATCGGCGCGTCGGGATTAGCTTGAGCGAAAGTATTGACGCGTCGCGCGATTTCGGGGAACAGGTAGCCAGCTTTGAGTTTGAGGTAGTTATTATTAATAGTTGCCATAATTTCTGTCGCGCATCGTCATTCAACAGCTTACCGCAACCGGGCGCGATCCTCGAAGCCCACGCACGATCGGAGGCTCCCAAAATTTTTACTCTCTATAATTAAAGCTCACAACAAAATCCGCCGAAACTGACTGACTA
Source organism: Chamaesiphon polymorphus CCALA 037 (assembly GCF_003003845.1). Taxonomy (GTDB): domain Bacteria; phylum Cyanobacteriota; class Cyanobacteriia; order Cyanobacteriales; family Chamaesiphonaceae; genus Chamaesiphon; species Chamaesiphon polymorphus. Next base: position 8,539 of record NZ_PVWO01000036.1, read on the forward strand.
AATTAGTCTGTAGCGGCGGATTTTTAACTTATTAGCAAGATTTTTAGTCTCGAGCAATTGCCAGATCCAACTCATCCAAGCCGATATCTCCCTATTCTTGACTAGCTGTAGCTAATTTCTTTCTCATCCGCATCGCTACCGTCCCACCGACGAGCGTGCCCACAATTGTAAATGGTTCGGGAACTGCTGTTGTGGTTGTAGAGGCTAAGATGCTATAACCAGCAGTCACCCCGCCACCGATATCATTCAACGTAAATGATAATGCGGTCACATCCGTCCGCACTCCACCCTGTGTATAGAAAGATCCGGTACCATCGTTGGTGAACAGACTTGCCGCAGTGCCTGCTGGATTGATGTTGCCGCTGAATTTAGTGCCAGCAACAACTGTTAGTGTCACAGTGTTAGCAAAAGCAAAGTCTAGATCGCTGGCTAGTTCGTATGTATAGTTGGAACTGTCGCCGCTCACATAGGTAAATGTTGTTACCGAAGAAGGATCGATCGGATAAACACCACCTCCAGACGGGCTTTGGTCGAATAAACCTGTGGTGGTGAATGGCCCAGTAGCCGAACTCACCATCGCCGCACCCATACTGATATTGTTAAAAATAGTATCGATCGTGTCGCCAGGAGTGGGATTTATTAATTGCACAAAGTTATCTACTTCACCCGTCCAAACAACTTGTCCTCCTGCAAGTGAAATAGCTCTAGCGGGTACCGCCGAGATCGTCGAGATCGCACCAACTGCTAGCGTGCTCGCGCTCAGTAGTTGGGTGAAGGTTTTACGCCTAGACGCAAAGTCGAAAGCATTTGATGCTTTAGTAATTAGGTTAAATTTCATGACTGATTTGATTCGGGGTTTTAATACATTAGATCTCGATCGGTACATCTCAACTCATGACGCCGACAACAGTGTCAGGAATTGTAGCTCCAGACACCTTACGTGAGTCGATATTCGATCGTCTGACGGCAAAATTTGAGTCTGGATGTACCCATTAATGGCGATCGTTTCTATCGATCGGATCGAGAGTTCAATTGAAGATCGCTACAGTCCGAGTTGTCTAGTTACGATCGTCGATCTTTACAAGCACTTGCTGATGTTTAGACCTGAAGTCCACATGGTGCGTGTTTGTCTAAAAATACCGTAACTAGACTATCGATTTGCTAGTAGCTATACTTGTTGCCATGAATGTATGCTATTTAATACATACTTTACAAGTCGGAAACCCGAACCAAATTTTTCAGTAATTATCTACTTGCGAAATATTTTCAAATATGGTAATCAAGCATACAAAACATCGATTTTTATCGCCATAATACCCAGCTTACTCGCCTTTTTGTAAGGGTGTAATTAGCAAGCTTATGTTGTTGAATGCCCGTAGTGACAACATTCAATCGATCGAGCGGCTAACAGTCGCAATTGCCAACGGGAGGTGAGTGCGATCGAGATCTGTCCCTGATAACTCGCCGCGATATCGAACATCTAAGCGTTTTTACTGAGTTAAAATCTCGATCGTTAACAATAGTCCCGATCGACTATACTACAAAATTGACTCTCTCGATTGCCTCGCAAGCAATCACCAGAGAGCTAGCAACGGCACAGATCGATCGCAATTGCTCTCACCATGAGTCTGAAAATTTGCGCCATTGTCGATGTCGATCGACTCGATCGATAAGGCAAAAGGAGTAAAATCTAGCCATAGCTAAAATTTACTCCCCAGATTTTTTGGAGTGGGCATTGCCAATCTTCAATCGAATTAGTGATTTATCGATGAGCCGTGCAATTTAGTTTTGAGCGGCTTTAGCCAATTTCTTTCTCATCCGTAGTGCTGCCGTACCACCAATAATCGTGCCGACGATCGTGAAAGGTTCGGGAACTTGGGTAGTTGTTGGAGGTGCTACTGTTGAAGCAGTGATCCCAAATGTACCCTTACCACCGCTGAGAGTATCATTAAGCGAAAATGATAAAGCATTAAGGAAAGTTTTGTCACCACCGTTTTGAAAGAAAGATCCGGTAGGCGTAATTGTCGAAAAAGCGACGGCAGTAGGATTGCTGCTGCCAGTAAATTGAGTCCCGCCTGCAATAGTCAGACTTACAGGAGTAGTAGGGCTTAAACCATTAGGGGAACCGTTAACGGAGAAATTAAAAACGAGGTCGCTGGCAAGTGAATAGATGAAGCCACCGCTGTTTCCAGCAACATAATTAAACGTTGCCGTAGGAACTGGGGACAAGGCATACATGCCAGGAATCGTAGCAGGGGAAATAGTCGGGAAAAATGATGTGCCTGCCAAAATTCCGCCAGAAGAACCAACATCTGTAGGAGTAGCAAACGTAACAGCGATGGTATCGCCTGCACCTGGATTTACGTCGCTAAAGAAACTAGTAATGTTGGCATTTCCAAAACTCAGATCTGAATTGAAAAGAAATGCCGCTTGAGCTGGTGCCGCATAGGCAACAGTACCAAGACCGACTGCCAGACTACCAACAGCCAACATGTACGTTAATGTAGTAGACTTAAGAGAAGTCTCGATCGAATTAGATTGTTTGATGTTCATGACTGATTATGGTTTCGGGGTGTTCGATATGCGAAATCTTGGTTTGGGCGTCTCAACTCTTTAGTCGTACAAAAGTGCCAGCAATTGTTGACTACCTACACATTACGAGAGTCGATCTGTTATCATCCTGAGCGCAAAGTTTGGATCGGGCGGTGTATCTTCGATACTTTTTCTCGCTCCATGATGACAGCAAGAATTACAACTGCGATCGCCACAGTCAGAATTGTCTGGCTAAAATCAGCTCGACAGTCACAAGCATTTACTGAAGCTCGATCGGGGCATGTGTAGTGCCCGTTATTCTCATAGTGCCGAAGCTAGAATATCGATCCGCTAGCAGCTATACTTGTTGCAAATGAATGTATTCGATCGCCTACAGGATCGGCAAGTCGGAAATTAACACCATCTTTCTGGGTAATTCTACACTTGTTTAATTTTTATTTATATGATATGTAAAAACCCTGAGACATTGATTTTATCAGTAAATATGCTGATGTTATCGATCGCTCGATCGGGTAGGGTTAATAAAAAATACGCTCGAATGCTTGGGGGTAGCGATTTAGAGTTAACAGCATTCTTGGTGTAGAAATTTGCTTGACTATTACTACTTAGCATGGTATGAGCATGTAGCAATTACCACTGCTCGAAAATCTCAGATCGCTAAATCCGATCGAGCATACGATAAAAAATCGAACTGACTCGATCGCTTACAGGGTTAATTTGACAATGTGAAGAGCAATTAAACAGGCATCATTGTTGTTGTTAAAATTGGATCGAAGTTCTGTTTGGTTTCGATCGAGACCACATGCAACTCAAAAGGGATAAAGTTTAGCAAAGGCTAGACTCTATCCCTAAATTTTGGAGGAGAAATCTTTAGTCTTTTAAAGATCTCCGCGCTCCCCGTACTTTCAAAACCTAAATCTAATTTTTAGCAGAGTTAGCTAATTTTTTTCTCATCCGGAAAGCTGCGGTACCACCAACGATCGTCCCGATGATAGTAAAAGGTTCGGGAATTGCAGTAGTAGCAATCAAACTGTAAGAACCGTTAGGAAGGGGGTTAGCAACGTTGTTGCTAGCAAGGTTGTCAACAGTAAAGCGAAAGTCACCAGGCTGCAAACCGAGTTGAGATAAAATCCCATCAGGTTGGGTTAAAAATGTTGCAGATCCACTAAGGAATGCAAATGTAGTAGTATTTGCAACTGACGTTGTTGAGAAAATAGAACCATTACCAACAGTTAATCTTGCAACTAAAGGATTGGCAGTAACTTGTTGCCCAATATCAAAAACTAAATTACCTACTTGCGTGTAAGTATTGCCACCATTGAATAAATAATCGGCACTAGAGCTAGCGATGTATCGGGGGCCTGGAGCTAGTCCAGCAGCAGCAAAACTTCCTGTCGCAGTGTCTATTGTTGCAGAATTAACACGATTGAAAATAGCCGAAAATCGATTTCCGGCAACTGGAGCGATCGAACCGCCGCCAACTACATTCGTATTTATCGCTCCATCAGCAAAAAATAAAGTTCCACTAGTAATGGAAACTGCACCTGCTGGAGCAGCAGAGAAACTTGCCGCAACACCCGCAGCTAAACTGGTGGCTGCGGCAATTCTCAGAGAAGTTGAGATTCCTGGCAAGTTTGTGAACTGTCTAATTTTCATAATAAATCTCCTATTTCTCTAGTACAATTTTTCCCTTACACACCTTTGTGTATCTATCCAAATATGGATATCTAAAATGTAAAAATCTCGAACAAACAACGCGCTTGTAATTTTATCGTAGCGCAACTTTTTGATGGCTCCTATAGGCCATGACCTATTTCAGTAAAGTGGCGTAGAATCTATCTAGGAATTAGCTCGGTCTCACAACATTTTTAAAAGATCAATAGGCAAATAATGAGATCTCGAATATATTTAGGTTTTTCAGTAAAATAGCGCAGTTAAAACCCTAAAATCTAGCAAAGCAAGAGTAAAATGATTGAATTTTTGGCAGAGATTAATCAAGAATTATAAATATTAAATCGCTAATTTAGACCTTCGATCGAATTGCCAGCGGATCGATCGCGCTGTATCGCTTAGTCTGCAATCGATCGTGCAAAACGAGCAGTCTTTGTATAAAAAAGCACTTTACTTGAGTAATGTAAAAAATACAACAAATGATAATATTTACCACTCTTTTGTCAATTTGAAGATCGATCGGGCGATCGATCTTAAGATTTGATTAGGCATGGAACCGATCTAATTTCGATCGCTCGATGTTCGCAATAATAATTAGATGTAGTGAGGATTTAGTGTTGACAAATCGAGATAATTTCCGGATCGAGCGGGATTCGATGGGAGAACGCCAGATCTCCGCAGATGCCTATTATGGGATTCAAACTTTACGCGCGATCGAAAATTTCCCCATTAGCGGCTTGAAGCCACTGGCAACATATATCGATGCCTGTGTGCTCATCAAGAAAGCCGCCGCGATCGCTAATGGTAGACTGGGTTGTATCGATCCAGCCGTCAGTGATGCGATCGTTACCGCTGCTAATGAAATCTTGCAAGGCAATTTACGCGAGCAATTTGTCGTAGATGTCTATCAAGCTGGTGCGGGTACATCTCACCATATGAATGTCAATGAAGTTTTAGCCAACCGCGCACTCGAACTTTTGGGCGATATTAAGGGCAATTATCAGCGTGTCAATCCCAACGACCATGTTAATTACGGTCAATCTACCAATGATGTAATTCCCACTGCCATTCGCGTGGGGGGATTGCTTGCCCTGACGCATACCTTAAATCCCGCACTAGAAAGCGCGATCGTTGCATTAGACAAAAAAGCGGTAGAGTTTCACTCGATCGTCAAATCGGGACGGACGCACATGCAAGATGCCGTTCCGGTAAGATTGGGCGATACATTTGGCGCATTCGCCCAGATCTTACGCGACCATCAAATCCGAATTGCCAGCGCAGCAGGCGATCTCACCAAATTAGGTTTGGGTGGTAGTGCTGTAGGTACGGGCTTAAATACTCATCCCGAATATCGATCGACTGTAGCACAGATTTTGGGAGAATCGATCGGCCAACCCCTAACTGTGGCACCACATTTAATGGCCGCGATGCAGAGCATGGCACCATTTGTAAATGTCTCTGGCAGCCTCCGCAATCTCGCCACAGACCTATTGAAAATCTCTCACGACCTGCGATTGATGGACTCTGGCCCCAAGACTGGGTTTAAAGAAATTCAGCTCCCTCCCGTCCAACCTGGCTCGTCGATTATGCCTGGAAAGTATAATCCCGTGATGGCAGAAATGATCTCGATGGTCTGTTTTCAGGTAATGGGATTCGATCGATCGATCGAAATGGCCGCCCAAGCCGGACAATTAGAATTAAACGTGATGATGCCGCTCATCGCCTACGATCTGATTCATGGGATCGAGATTTTGGGTAATGCAATTCAAGCGTTAACCGACCAATGTATCGTCGGCATTACGGCCAATCCAGAACGCTGTCGCAACTATGCAGAAGGCAGTCTAGCATTAGTCACCGCACTCAATACCCACATCGGTTATCTCAATGCCGCCAACGTCGCCAAAGAATCTCTAGCGACGGGTAAATCTCTTCGTCAAATTGTCTTAGAACAAGGATTGATGGAGCCAGAGTTATTAGCACAAGTTCTAGATTTAGAAAGCATGAGCGAGTTGCCAAAATCATCCTAGCAAATTGCGAGGCTACGGCTACATCCCCGACTTCTTCAAGAAGTCGGGGATGTGTTGGTGATGTGTCTTCTAGCTTGCATAAAAAATCCCCTCCTTCTAAATAAACCCCAACGCAAAAACCCCCCTGACACTTAGTGTCAGGGGGGTTTTAATCTCTCAAATCAAACAGGTATTAACCGTTGATGGAAGGAGCAGTCAAAGCAACAGGAGTAGCTTCACCAGCAGCTAAGTCGAGAGGGAAGTTGTGAGCGTTACGCTCGTGCATGACTTCCATACCTAAGTTAGCGCGGTTGATGATGTCTGCCCAAGTGTTGATGCCACGACCTTGTGAGTCAACTACAGATTGGTTGAAGTTGAAACCGTTGAGGTTGAACGCCATGGTGCTTACGCCCAAGGAAGTGAACCAGATTCCAACTACAGGCCATGCACCCAAGAAGAAGTGCAAGGAACGGGAGTTGTTGAAAGAAGCGTATTGGAAAATCAAACGACCGAAGTAGCCGTGAGCTGCAACGATGTTGTAAGTTTCTTCTTCTTGACCGAATTTGTAACCATAGTTTTGGCTTTCAACTTCAGTAGTTTCACGAACTAAGGAAGAAGTTACCAAGGAACCGTGCATAGCGGAGAACAAGCTACCACCGAATACACCAGCTACACCCAACATGTGGAAGGGGTGCATGAGGATGTTGTGCTCAGCTTGGAATACGATCATGAAGTTGAACGTACCGGAGATACCCAAAGGCATACCGTCAGAGAAAGAACCTTGACCGATTGGGTAGATCAAGAATACTGCGGTTGCTGCTGCAACAGGTGCAGAGTAAGCAACACAGATCCAAGGACGCATACCTAAACGGTAGGAAAGTTCCCACTCACGACCCATGTAGCAGAATACACCGATCAAGAAGTGGAATACTACGAGTTGGTAAGGACCACCGTTGTACAACCACTCATCGAGGGAAGCAGCTTCCCAGATTGGGTAGAAGTGAAGACCGATTGCGTTGGACGAAGGAATAACAGCACCAGAAATGATGTTGTTACCGAACATCAAAGAACCAGCAACTGGTTCGCGGATACCATCGATGTCTACAGGAGGAGCAGCGATGAAAGCGATGATGAAACAGATAGTTGCGGAAAGTAGTGTAGGAACCATCAGTACACCGAACCAACCAACATAAATGCGGTTCTCGGTGGAAGTGATCCAGCTACAAAAACGTTCCCATACATTTGCGCTTTCGCGACGTTGTAAGGTAGTGGTCATTTGTTTATGATTGCTATGAATTTTCAAGGTGCGGTGTTGGTTGCCCAACCCCTATGTACATAATATTAGAGGATTTATTTCTGATTGTAAAGGGGCTTCACAATCTCTTAATGTTTGGATTCGATCGAAACCAGCTAGATTTTGAGGCATTCTTACTGGGGATCGAGAAGCAGAGCGTAGACTAGGCAAGATACCAGTCGATTTTACACGGCCTAGATGAGAAAGTACGTGTTCGGTTATTTACCCTGGCGGCCAAGTCATCATCCGCTGACCCAGCAGGTGTAAATGTAGGTGAAACACTGTCTGACCGCCATCTTTACCAGTATTGATAACAATTCGGTAACCTTCTTCCAAACCTTCTTGAGCAGCCACTCTCGCAACTGTTAACAAAAGGTAACCTAGTAGCTCGGTATCGGCGGGGGTAACTTCGGCGATCGACACGATCGGACGTTTGGGGATAATTAGAATATGAACGGGTGCTTGCGGATTGACGTCGCGGAAAGCCAGCACGAGATCGTCTTCATATACGATATCCGCCGGAATTTCTTTACGAATGATTTTACTAAAAATAGTTTCGGTCATAAAATCTCAGCATCGAGCGACGCTCTCGAATTAACGATCGGTAGTTTGTTTGCATCCACTTTCTCCGATCGAGGTCACTTTTGCAAGCTTTTGTAATCTCGCTTTGCGCTCGATGGGGAGAATTGAGCGATTGGAGTACAGAAGACCCACCTCATTTAGGTACTGCGATCGATATTCCAGCATCTATGAGGGATCTATAATCGAATTTAATCTGGCTTGGGCTGTTCTACTTTTACAGTGGTATGGGTGGCATCAGTCGGGATATTTTGGGAGACAGTTTCTGGAACGATAGCTGACGATCTAGGTGTTTCTGGGGTGTTAGGTGCGGGCGTCGGTGGCTTCACTGCGCCGCCAAGTGGTTTTGACGAAGATGGTTTGAGGTCTAGTTCGATCCAGGCTTCATCTTCTGGCGGCTCTGGAGTTGTCGGTGGAATATTTTCAATAGGCTCTGGTTTGGGTGCTACTAGAGTTGGTGGTTGAATATTGGCAACAGTTTCGGCTTTGGGTGCTATTGGAGTTGTGGGTTGAATATTGGCAACGGGTTCGGCTTTGGGTGCTGCTGGATTTTGTGAGGTATTTGGGGAGAGATTACTGGGTGTGGCAACTGGCTGTTGGACTGGGGTTTGAGAGGACGAAACAACCGATTGCGGCGGTACTTTGGTTGCTTCGGGGACGACAGGCACTCGTGCTGGCGGAATTTTTACTTCAGAAAGTGGAACCCGATCTGGTGTGGGTGGCTTGCTCTGAGGCGAGGGGGTTGGTGCTGGCGCGGTGGTATTAGCAGCGACGCTCGCGCTAGGAGCTTTGGCAGGTGGGACGCCAGGAGGCGCAGATTTGGCGGGAGTTTGTGCTTTAGCTGGCGGTTTAGCTGCTTTGGGCACTGAAGCGCGATTTGCTTCTGGCTCGGCAGATTTAGTTGTAGCGGCAATTGATGCTTGTCGCTCTACGGCTACTAATTGGCGGCGCATCTTGACTATTTGCCATGCAAACCAGCCCATCAGTAAAACACTGGAAGTTTGTCCTACCAAGATCCCACCTGTGACTTGATGTGCGTATAGCCACAGGAACAGAGCATAAAAAAGGCCGACTCCACTCCAGATAAAATCATTTTTGCGATGGATTTCCGGTAAGAAAAAGGCAGCAGCGTACAAACCAACGCTACCCGCACCGACCAAGACTGCTAAGATATATGCCAGCATTTTGATATAACACTCCTACAAGCCAATGTCTTTGACTAGATTTAGCATCTCATAATCTTGGCGATTCTCCAATGAAAGGCTTTAGGTGTTAGGGGTTAAGTGTCAGGGTTTAAGTGTCAGGGATTAGGGTACTTTTTGCCTTGTCCGTATTCCCTAAAGCCTAAAGCCTAAAACCTAAAACCTAAAGCCTAAAACCTAAAGCCTAAAACCTAGACGGTTGCAGCTACAGCTTCGACTCGATCGGGTAATAACGCGATATTAGTGAAGTTAAACTCTGTAGTAGTAGGTTGGCCGTTTTCTTCGGCTTGAATGATTCGTTGACTGAGAATTTGGTAATCGCCAACTTTTTGATAGTTGTCTTCAAAGACAACCTTCCCGCCTTTGGCTTCTCCCGTCTGCGGATCGGTATAAACCGAGTCGTAACGATGAGATAGATAGCCAGCACCAGTATCGTGACTGCTGAAGGTATCGATTGTCACGACGATACCGTGAATGTGACGGTGAACGTGACAGACTTCATTATTGCGGAGTTTGTACCGATCGCCTTCAGATTTACCACCCATGAGAATTTCTACTGCACCTGTAGCGTCGGTTTCGCCATAGGAAAAAGTGTTTTTGCCATGAGTTGCTTCAAAAGTACGACGCACGCGGTGGATGGCGACTTCGTTGAGCTGTCCGAGAATGGCTTTGCGAGCTTCCTCGTCATCAATTCCCATCACTTCAGCACTCAAATTTGCTTTAACCGCAACTGTACCAGTCAAGACTACATCGCCATGCTTAAATTCGACTGTGGCCGTGTAGCCAGGAAAATTCGGCTCCCAAGTATAGCGATTTTCGTAAGCTGCCTGAAATAGTTCTCGTGCCGATCGTGTTTCTGTCATCTTGCCTAAAAATTTTAGTTGGTATGTAATCCTAGTTTAAAGATTTTTCGCTCGATTTTCGCCTTACCAGCAGTCGATGATGATAAATTACCAAATATGATGAATAGCTCAGACTCCCACCTATCGATCGCCGATCTGCGACCTGTCGCGACGGCTTTTGCGATCGAATGGAAAGTATCGCTTTCAGAACTATCTCAACCGCTAGAAGATAAGCAAAGACTGGCATCAGGCTTATTGTTACAGCTATCGCTAACTATCGGTCGCACGATCGCCAATGTCTGCGTCGAACGACTCGATCGCATCGCTCCGACCGGACGCAATCAGGGGTTAGTCGATTTTAAATTAATTTGTCGCCCGATCGATCGACCTCCAGTCGATCTGGGAATTTGCGTGCTGCCATTTTTAGATCCAGGGCGCGTGGAGGAGGCTTGCAATCTACTTTTGGTGTATAAAGACTTCGGACTCGACCGCTTGTGTTTGCTACGCCAAGGCAATTTGATGGCCGATATTCAGCAGTTACCCACTTGCTTGCCCAAGTTATTGTCTCCAGAGATTGGCGGTCGGTTTATTTCACTTAGATCTAAAGATATAGTTACGATTCTGACCGTGCTATCGGTATTTCAAAATAAGCAACAATACCAGGTAACTAATGAGATGATTTGCGCTTATTTGCAGCAGTCGAAATTGTCGATCGAAAATGAGCTGATTAGCAGTATCGTTCTTACTGCTGGTTCGTAAAAGAGAGTGAATAGTGGATAGTGGATAGTGGATAGCGAACTTAGGTTGCTATTTACCTAGTAAATTTATCGAATATCGATGTCGAAAATATGGATATTATTACAACTTTACGCCAAGACTATGCTAAGTTCCCTCTCGATCAAAGTTATGAAATTTATGCTGAAGATGTCTATTTTAAAGACCCATTGACGCAATTTCGCGGCCTACCACGCTATCGGAAAACGATCGAGTTTATCCAAACTTGGTTCAAAAATCCGCACTTAGAACTGTATGAGATCGATCGAGTCGATCGACTGATAACCACGCGCTGGTTGTTAAGCTGGAATACGCCCCTACCATGGCATCCACGGATCGAAATTCCTGGCAAAAGCGAACTCACACTCAACGACTCAGACTTAATTATCAGTCATATCGACTATTGGGATCGATCGCCCCTAGATGTTTTGAAGCAGCATTTTAAGATTAGTGGATAGTAAATAGTGGATAGTGAATAGTGAGTGTTGGTACTAGCTGTTTCCCCTTCATCCACCCATCCACTCATCCACCCATCCACCCTTATCTGTTCCGTTGCGACCAGACTCGTGTCGGTAGACCCCAAACGTAGATAAATCCTTCAGCGGCTTTGTGATCGAAGCGATCGTCTTCACCGTAGGTAGCTAAGTCCATATCGTAGAGACTGAACTCTGACTTACGTCCGACGATCGTTGCATTGCCCTTAAATAGCTTAATCCGGATGGTGCCAGAGACTCTGACTTGGGTTTGCTCGATAAACGCATCTAAGGCAGCTTTAAGCGGCGAATACCACAGACCGTTGTAGACAATTTTGCTATAAGTTTCTTCGATCCCCCGTTTGTATTGGGTGACATCGCCTGTGAGGGTGAGACTTTCTAGCTCGCGGTGTGCTTGAATCAGTACGGACAAGGCGGGAACTTCATAGATTTCTCGCGATTTGATGCCGACGAGTCGATTTTCTACCATGTCGATGCGACCGATACCATGGTTGCCGACTAGTTGATTTAACTTCGTAATCAGGCTGACGGGAGCTAGATCTGTCCCATCGATACTCACTGGCGTGCCGCGATCGAAGCCAATTTCGATATATTCTGGTTCATTGGGCGTATTTTCGATCGCTTTGGTGAGGGCGTAAATTTCTTCGAGGGGTTCTACCCAAGGGTCTTCGAGCGGCCCAGCTTCGATACTGCGACCCAACAAATTGAGATCGACACTGTAGGGTGAAGATTTTTTCACGGGTGAGGGAATCCCGCATTTCTCGCCATACGCGATCGTTTGTTCGCGGCTCATGCCCCATTCCCGTGCGGGGGCGAGCACTTTTAAGTTAGGATTGAGAGCGGCGATCGATACATCAAATCGCACTTGGTCGTTACCTTTGCCCGTACAACCGTGCGCGACGGCATCCGCACCATATTCTTCAGCCGCTTCAACTAACAGTTTTGCAATCAACGGGCGCGCTAGAGCTGTCGAGAGTGGATAGCGATTTTCGTAGAGAGCATTTGCCTTGAGTGCGGGAAACGCATAATCGGCGATAAACCGTTCCGTCGCATTTGCCACTAGCGACACGCTCGCGCCAGAATTTAAAGCTTTTTGGCGAATCGGTTCTAATTCATCTCCCTGTCCCAAATCTGCGGCGAGGGTAATTACTTCTTCGACCCCCCACTCTTGTTTGAGATAGGGAATACACACAGATGTGTCTACCCCACCAGAATAAGCAAGTACAACTTTTTTAGCACGACCCATAGTGTAGTTTCACCTCGATAACGAGTTTTCATTATAGGGGATGGTGGGTAGTAGATAGTTGTAGCGGTGGATAGTGAATAGTGAATAGTGAATCGTGGATAGTGAATAGTGGGTAGTGGATAGTGAATAGTGAATCGTGGATAGTGAATAGATAAGACTGTTTGCAGGGAATATTTGCTCTAAGCAAACAGAAAGGGTGCTGCCTCTGTGAGCCAGCACCCGTAAAAAAATCTTTTAGCGATCGATACTTTCAATACCGATGGCTAGTTCGCGATTCACTATCCACTGTCTCGATCTCGCTTAACCGTCGGGGAACCCGACGTTGGCGTAGCCACTCCGTAGGAGTTACGCGAATCGCTATTGACGATCCACTAAATTAAGATTTAGCTTCTAGACGAGCGTAGAACAGACCGCGAATTTTAACTTCTTTAGGATCTAGAGCACCTAAATCGGTATCGGAAGGTTGCTCGCTTTCAAAAATCCCAGCGACTTCGCCAGTAGCACTGTTGACCTTGGCAACTTCAAAGTTGATTTTACCTGTTCCGGTCTGAGCGCGTTTGGTATTTTTGCGATCGCCTTCACGGCTTTTTGCTTCGGCTTGAAGGGCGTTGGCGTTGTCATAACCACTAGCAACACCGCGACCTTTGGGATCGAGGAAAACTGCACCGCGATATGATGGGACTTTATACTCGCCAGCGAAGTCAGTAGAGGTGTTGATACTATCTACACCAGGTTGGCTTTTTGCTTCTAACTCTTTAACGGTGAATAAGAAAGGTACTAATTCTCCCCCTGGCATCTTGACAGTAATGGCTTGGAAGTCAATTCCGTCTTCTTCTTTGAAAGTCAAAGTCCGATCGTCAGACAATGACACGGTACCTCTAATCTGGTCGAGACTGGAAGTTGCGCGGGTGACTAGCTTACCAGCTACAAATTCTGCTTCTTGGCGTTTGTTTTGAGGTTCTTCTTTAACAAAGTAATTGGTGGGTTGGATGCACATATCGACAAACTGGTAAGTCTTGGATGCATCCAGCGGAATGGATCCTCGGCTGGTATCGTCGATGACAGGACAATTGTTAGCAAGCCCTGTGCCCCGAATATCTTCATAAGTAAGTACAGTTGTTGCCGATACAGGAGCATCACTGCAAGCCGTCAACAAGCCAATACAGATGGCCAGTAGAGCGGCGACTAATCCGCGAAATTTCATGATTAACCTCAATCTTCGATAATATTTTATGTTATTACAGTCTTTGTCTGTGAGTGAGGATCCGATCGAAAGTAATCTTCGAGATTGTGTTCGATCGTTACTATGGACACAGTAAGATAATTGTCTTGTCGATCGGTATTTTACAACGCGCGTGCGTTCTACATACCATCTATGGGCAAATGAATTGCGAATATTTATTTGCAGATTTAGCCGCAGGGCAAAAATATAAATTTATATTAAAATTATTTGACAAAATAACTTAAATGAAAGCAAACAACGATTCATCTTCACCAGCGCAATTGACATCTAATGGATTGTCATCGGC
>NZ_PVWO01000361.1 GCF_003003845.1 Chamaesiphon polymorphus CCALA 037
TGGCTTACCGCCATGTTTGCTGGCATCACCCTGTTCCTTTAATTTTAATGTACTTTCATGACCTTGCCCTTTGGGGATTGTGAATTTCAGTATTCTAGTTACTGTGTTTAATTCACCATTTGTTGTGGCTTCTAATCTACTAATCCGAATCTCTTGTTTAGAGCCTAGCATGGCATCATTAAAACAGAGTGAAAGATTATAGTATAAATCTCTCCCTCGTGGAGCTTCCGGCATCTCTTTTCCTTGAAAGCCTTGAACGAAAGCGTTGAAAACTTCAGTCTTTAGTTGTTCTCCATCTAAATTCTCTGAAGCTTTTTTAAGATCTTTGGCGATTTTTTCAAAATCAAAAGGATTGAACATCTTAGTTGTTTTGGAGCAAATTTGTTTCTTGAGTCAAGTTTTAATTTTTATTTATTAAACGACCTGTCAAGAAAAATAGAACTATTACTACTACTGGCAAACACAACCATAATAATAAAGTTAATATTTTAATTATGAATATCGGCAAGTATCGCCAACTCAAACCAATAGTAGCAATGATTGCAATTATCCATCTAAACAAATCAATCGCTTTGTTAGACTGTGAAAATTTACGATACTGGATGCTAAAGTAAATTCTCAGTTGTGATTGAGTTAAGTCTATTATAGGTATCAAGCTTATGAGAGTTAAGAGCGCAAAAATCCCTGTCGAATATATCTGAAAGCCATTGACATTGTAAAAATATAATGTCAGCACTAGTAGTGGTATTGCGGCAATGTTCACAAACTTGAGAAAAGTTCTAAGCCAAGCTCCTTTGATTGATAGTATTGAATAATGCCACTCTAATAAGTGACATGCTAAGAACTTAGCATAAGGTCGATTTGGATCGAGCCGAAGTGATTCTTGTAAAATTGACAAAATTCTATTTAAATCCTGTTTAGTGTATTTTATTCTACTTGATTTACAGCATAAAGCCTGAGCATAAACTTCGTGAGCTGCGGCACTTTCTGGATTGAGAGAGAGTAACTCTTCTGCTAAATTGATTGCTTCGGCAATACGGTTTTTATCATCAAGAGCTAATAGATTTTTAATTAAATACAACCTGGAGCAAAAATGATTCGGTTCAATTTCTAGCCCTTTTCTACCAGCTTTGGAGCCTTGCTCTAAAAAATTCTTCTTTTTTTCATAGGACAGTTTTGAGTCGTCGCTTCTCTTCCAACAAAGCTCCGATAAAGATGCATGGAAATAGGGGTTTTCAGGCTCCAAACAGATCGCTTCAAGCAGATATTTTTCAGCCAAGTCACCATTCCGCAACCGGATATATATACAACCTAGAGTCCAATACATACGACCATTATCTGGCTCTATCGATATCGCCTGCTCTGCTGATTTAATGGCTTCAGAATGGCGAGATAGATCGACCAAGCAAGTTGCTAGTAGTGCATGAGCAAAAGCATCATCTGGGTTTTCGCTCAGATGTTTGCGAATTTCTTGCTCCGATCGATCGAATCGATTATTCTGGAGTAAAAACCACGCTCGATCGAGTGCTTCTGGGTTTATTGATGTTTGCATATTTGTTACATCTTCAGATATTTCAAAATCTCGTCGTAATTACCATCCTGATTGGCATGAACGGCATAGTTACGAGCCGTACTAAACCATTCGCGAGTAGAAGGTTTCACCCCACTGGCTGCTGTAGCTAAATCCTTCGTAGTTAACGGTTGGGGAATGCCTGTTTTCATTGCTGCAAGGAGTTTCTGCTCCACCGCCAGATCGACTACCAGCTTCAAATCTGCCCCAGAACAGCCATCTGTCTTCTGGGCGAGGAATTGATAGTCGAGATCGATTATTGGCTTGCCCTGACACAGCAAGCGCAGAATGCTAGCACGCGCGGCGGCATCTGGGGGTGGTACGAAGAGGATGCGATCGAACCTGCCAGGGCGACGGAAGGCGGTATCTAAATGCCAAGGCGCGTTAGTCGCCGCAAGAATTAATACACCTTCATTGGAATATTGCACCCCATCTAATTCGGTGAGAAATTGATTGATGAGTTGTTTGCCGCTACTTTGGCGCAGATCCGCACGACTGGCGGCGAGAGCGTCTACTTCATCGAAGAATAAAACGGAAGGCTGATTGCGGCGCGATCGATCGAATAATTGATGCAGATTTTTCTCGCTATTCCCGATCCACATATCCAGAATGTCATTCAAACCGACGGGAATAAACCCAGCGCGAATTTCGCCTGCGGTGGCTCGGGCTAAATGAGTTTTACCGCAACCTGGTGGGCCGTATAATAGAATTCCCCCGCCGATCGATTTACCATAGGCGCGATACATCTCGGCATGGGTGAGCGGATAAATAATCTTCAGGCGAATTTCTTCTTTCACCGCCTCCATCCCACCTACATCTTCAAAGCAAATACTCGATTTCTCGATGCCTTCGGGAGTAGGTGCATCAGGCTCGAAACTTTCCGCCTGTTTGACACCCAATCGATCGACTAATTCGGATTCCTGTAAACTGGGATCTTGAGAAATCGCTTTGCGAAATTGTTGCGCGGCAGTAGACAAGTCGCCCGATCGCATCAGTAACCGCGCGTGTAGAGTTAAAATTGTCGCCGAAGTCTCACCGCGATCGAGCAAATCTTCGATAATTACTAACGCAGCGGAATCTTTCTCTTCCTGATAAAAGGCTCTCGCCAAACCCAGTTTGAGATCGAGATTAGCTGGTGCGAGGGCTAATGCTTGTTGAAATTCGATCGCCGCCGCCGCCGCTTCACCCCGATTGAGTAATGTATCGGCGATATGTTGGCGTAAGGGGATATTATCGGGAGAAAATTTGAGAGCTTCCCGTAAAGCTAGCAATGGATCGTTAGAATTAGTCATGCTGAATAGCGGCAAAAATAGCACTATCTCTAGACTACCCATCTCGATCGTGGTAATTTCAGTAGAAGATCGATCTATGATGGGAATTCAAACCCGACGATCGTTCCGAGCTGCTTTGCTACCGCCTACTATGACTACTACTCATTCACCCAATCCTAGCGTCGCTACGCCATTACCCTTCATCCGTAGCGAACTTGCGAGTTTGCAGGCATACACGCCCCATCCTGGCGGGACTGAGGGGCAATCTGTGGCAATCTCGATCGATCGAGTAGACACGAATGAGAATCCCTACGATCTGCCGCTAGAGCTAAAGCAAAAATTGGCACAGATGTGGGTAGAAGCCATCGAAAGCAATCGTTATCCCGATGGGGGACATCAGCGGCTGAAGGCGGAAATCGCGGCTTACGTAACCGAATCGGCGGGACTGAGCGTTGGCGCAGCCGCTGGGAACGAGGATGGGATCCTTCCCAGCCAAATTAGCGTGGGCAATGGTTCGGATGAGTTATTGCGATCGATTTTAATTGCCACCTGCGTTGGTGGTGCGGGGAGCATTTTAGTAGCCGCGCCAACATTTAGCATGTATGGCATTCTGGCGCAGACTTTGGGAATACCTGTTGTCAGTATCGATCGAACTGCTAACTTTGAAGTTGATGTAACTGCGGCGCAAACGGCAATTAGCGATCGACAGGCGGCACCAATTAGGGTGGTATTTATGGTGCATCCCAATTCGCCAACGGGTAATGCGCTGAGTGCGACAGAATTAGACTGGATGCGGGGTTTGCCAACAGATATTTTAGTCGTCATCGACGAAGCTTATTTTGAGTTTAGCCAACAGACTGTTGTTGCCGAATTAGCCTCGCATCCAAATTGGATCGTATTGCGGACATTTTCTAAAGCATTTCGACTGGCGGCGCATCGCGTAGGTTATGCCGTCGGACATCCTCAACTCATTGCTACTCTAGAACAGGTAAGATTGCCTTACAATTTGCCGAGCATTTCTCTGGCTGCTGCCGAGTTGGTATTACAACACCGTCTTGCTTTATTAGCCGTTCTTCCAGAAATAACGAACGAACGCGATCGCTTATTTGTAGCACTAAGTAAGTTCGACGCACTCAAAGTGTGGCGCAGCGATGCTAATTTTCTGTACGTGCGGATGCTGGGAGTGGAAAATGCCGAGCTAGCAATGGCGCAGCTAGTTGCCAAGTTAAAAATCCACGGCACATCGATCCGGCATACAGGGGGTGGATTGCGAATTTCGATCGGTTCTCCAGCAGAAAACGATCGCACTATTGCAAGAATCGGTGACTTATTAGGATCGTTTTAGCGATCGAAAATATCTATAAGAGATCGACTGAGTTTCGAGCTATTCGTCATGCGAGTATCGCGATAACTTAGCCTTTATTAATTGCTGTCGATCGCACTAACGTAGAAATTAGGAGTAGCGCAATTTTAGATCGAGCTACTCCTATTATCCCAAATTAAGACAGACAATCTTACTTATGTAGGTATGTCTCAAAATTATCTCAGATCGATTATGCAAATAATAGCTAAGGTGACAGATCGATCGTAAATAGACGGATTGCCGCAACAATAAATCCACCTGGAAACCCTTTTACCAAAATAGCGAGTGTCGTCGCACAACAATGTGGTAAGCCAATTACCCCGGAGTACCAAAGCGTAGAAGCTGAAAAATTAAAGTACTTCGTCGATCGATCTAATATGAATTGACTGAAGTTTTGACTCCACCTAAAAGGTCGATTGATTATTGAAGACTGACGATACCATAAATCCAAACGAGCTTCTAAATCTGCACTCCACTGAGAATCAGCCAAAATTAATACAGTCGCAAGAATTAACATCGATTGCATAGCAAACCATCGACCCCAATCCCATCCAATTAGATAAATCGGTAATGTAAAGATGCCGATCCAAGCAGCTATTTTCACCGAAAAAGATGGCGAAATCGAAACTTTATTGGCTATTCTTAGATGTATACCAGTCCAGAACCAAAATGGAATAAACCATAATAGTACGACTCCAGTATCTAGTAGCGTAAATCCAGACTTACTCCAAGCTTCAGATAAATCCCAAGATAGCGCAGAAATTGCCGCTGTATCCGCAGATTGGGTGGCACAATTTACCGCCAGCACAGACTCCCAATTCTTGCAAATTGCTAGAGCCGTCCCTGAATTACCACTCCATTTAATCGCCGCAGCACAAGCCACGATCGTCGGCAGAAAGACTAGAATTTGCCACAGATATCGAACTAACTTCTGTCGAGCCAAACTTTCAATTTGAGGATACGTTAGCTTAGATGAAACAACAGCAAAAAGCAACCAATTAATTGGCAACCAGAAGAACAACGCAATCCCTTCATGACTTAATGCTAAAATAACACCACAGACAGCTTGCCAAAGTGAAAAAAGTATGAATTTAATACTGAATTGATGCCTTTGCGGATCGATCGATCGCACGATCGATAAAGAAATCATCGTAAATAAAATCGGGAAGATATCTTTCCTAAGTGGCGAACCATCGAGCGTAAAAAATAAAATCGTACAGGGATTAAATAATAGCAACAATAACTCATTTTGCGATAGCTTTGAGTGAATGCGCCTAATCGCTTTAATCCACAGCAGCGACGTACAGATATAAGCCGTACTAGCAATCCCAAAAATTAGCGGTAATGGTTGAATCTGCCATTGACGAAACCAATTAATTCCCGCACCAAACAATCCACGCCTAACAAATCCATCACTATAATCGATCGACCATTCTGTGATATTCCAGTTTTGATACAATGGTTTCATAAATGGAGCGACTAATATCGCACTAAGCAGCATAATCGTCCACACCACCCAAAATAATCGATAGATTCCAACATATTGCTTGGAATCGGATGCAAGATTTACACGAGACATAGTTATAGACTGGATTAAAAAATGGTAGATGAGTACCGCACCAAAACAACCAGCCATATGATTAGCTCGCGATCGAAATATCTCAATCGATCTAGATACTGCGAGATTCGATCGCTATATTTACTGATGGTTAGCGCGTTGGGACTAACATAGATAGTGGGTGGCAATGATGGCGGTTTGGTACCAACTTTAAGACTATAACTTACCCCTGTTAAGGTGACTGTTTGTACTACCGATCGCCAAAAAGGATAAGTGGCAGTTATAATCCTAATTGAAAGCT
>NZ_PVWO01000362.1 GCF_003003845.1 Chamaesiphon polymorphus CCALA 037
GCCCAATTATCAATTATCAATTATCAATTAATCTAACTGTCAATCGGAAAATCTCGAACGCGAATCGAACGTAGCAAAGCCACTATTGAAAGTAGATATAGCACTAACGTAACCGGAAATGCTAACTCTACTATTTGCCACGGAGCTGGAGTCCGAGCGAAAGTCCGAATATTTTCCGTAGTTAACAGAGCCTGAATCAGAGAATAACAACTTTTTCCCTGATGCCAACCATAGCAGCTTGCCGGACTGGAGATGATTTTGACAAGTTGAAAGATCGAGACGGGGATGAGTAGAAATGTGCGATACTTAATTTTTACTTTCCAATTTTTAGTAGCGCGTGCCAGGAGTGAAAGTAGACAAATTCCATAAAAAGGAAGCAAAACAAAAAATGCCACTATCCAAGCTGGAGAAGTAAAAGAAGTAGTTAGATAAATAACTAGACTGAGAATTATATACAGACTGAAAAGTAAGATGAATTTATTAAAGGCGATCGCTGGTGACATGATTATATTTAATGACTTTGCTAAATGAATGTCGATAACCAGCCAGATCGTTATCATAAAGATAGGGGACTAATTGTAGCCTTCAGCCTCCCCAAAATTGAGATAACTATTTAATCTGCTAGATCGCTGGGAGCAATCCATGTATTCATTCGATCGAGATCGCTGGACACAACAATCCCGTACCATCTTTTTGCGACAGCCGATCGATGACAAAGCTGCAAATGAGTCGATCGCCCAACTGATTTGTTTAGATCTGGAAGATTCAGATACACCGATTCAAATATATATCAATACCGAATCGGGATTGGCACAACCGCAGAAAACAAGCGTTGCAGCCGGATTGGCAATTTATGACACCATGCGGAGCTTGCGATCGGAAATACATACAATTTGTACCGGAACTGCCGACTCGATCGGTTCTTTACTCCTGGCGATCGGTAGTCCCGGCAACCGATTGGCACACTCGCACGCACGCATTCGTTTGGCACAGGCTGACGAGGTGACATTAACCACAGGGACGGCGCAAGAAATCGAATCTGCTGCCAGATCGGTATTTAGACAACGACAAGTTTTGTATGAATTGTACGCTCAAGCTACCGGACAATCGATCGAAACAATCGCCGCAGATACTGCCAAGCGGGAATATATGTCCGCTACAGAAGCCCAAGCCTACGGATCGATCGATCGTATCCGTTAATCCTCGTCTTCTAAATCCTCCATGTCGCCGCCGACAACCACATCGCGAATCCGCAAACTCGGCCCGCCGACGCCAACTGCCAAGCCACCTTGCCCAGCTTTACCGCAACCGCCCGACTCATCCCAATAAAAATCGTCCCCGATCCCTTCGATGTCGGCTAGGGTTTTGAACACATTCCCCGACAGCGTGACATCGCGCACTGGCTCGGCAATTTCGCCATTGCGAATCATCCACGCCTCACCCGCACCAAAGGTAAACATCTCGCCATTAGTCATCCCGCCCAACCAATTGCGCGCGTAGACGCCTTCTTTAATATCCGCAAACAAATCGGCAACAGGCGTATGTCCGCGATCGATCCAGGTATTTGTCATCCGCACGATCGGGGGATAATGATAATTCAAGCAGCGCGCATTGCCAGTAGCGGCTTCATCCAATCGTCCCGCCGTTTCGCGTGAGTGCAACCGCCCTACCAGCTTGCCATCTTTAATCAACTGCGTCGTCGTCGCAGGCGTCCCCTCATCATCATACAGATAGCTGCCCCGATGTCCTTCCGGTGCCGCGCCATCGAAGATTTGTAAATCCTTACAACCGAACCGCCGTCCCATTGTCATGGTTTCCAGCAGATCGGGATTCTCATAAATCGAATCGGCCTCGGAAAGGTGCCCGAATGCCTCGTGAACGAACAATCCAGTCAAAATGGGGTCGATCACGACAGTATAAGCATTACCCTTGACAGGGGGCAGCGAGAGGGCAGCCACCGCACGTTGGGCGGCACTTTCCACCTGACGATCGAGTCCGATCGTATCTTCATAAGCTTTGCGCGAGCCGAGAGTTTCGCGTCCGGTTTGGACGGTATCGCCATCTCTGGCTGTCGCGGCAAACCGGATTTCCATATCTACCCACGATTGCTCGATTAGGGTACCTTCGGATGTGGCTAGCACGATATGTTGCGCGCTATCGCCATAACTGACAGATGTCGTGGCAATCCGGCGATCGGTAGTCTGGAGAATGCGATTATAATGCTCGCACATCGCCTTTTTGCGCGCGATCGAAATCTCGCGCGGATCGGTACCCGTCAAAGGTAAGCTGCAAGTAGTCTGAATAATCTCGATCGGTGCCAGAATTGTCTTGTCTTCGCCAATAATCCGCGCAGCGGCGATCGCTTCTTCGATCCGTTCTGCAAGTGTCTCTAGCCGATTGAAGCTGGCAAATCCCCAGCCACCCTTATAACAAGCGCGGACTTGTCCGCCAATGGCTAAATCTTCGCTCAGGGTTTCGACTTTATCGCCTCGGATCAGAATATCCGTTCCTTCCGATTCTTCGAGTCTAATCGCCAAATAATCCACGCGATCGCGGTAACGTTTAATTAAATCTGTCAGACGGTTTTTGCTATCAACAACGATCGAAGGCATAAGTGTGGGAGTGTGATAGGGGTTAGGCTTTAGGCTTTGGGCTTTAGGTTTTAGGTTTGAGCTGAATGTTAAATAATAAGTAGATAGACTTAATTAAATATAAAATATCCTGTAGTGGGCAGTGCCCACCACATAGGTTTCAGTTAATTTCTATCTAATCAATTAATTAGGCTTTTACACTGAGATAATTACCTAATCCAAAACTCGACACCAGACAGCGAAGCTAATACCTCAAGCCAAAAGCTCATGAATTATTACACGGCGATCTCAAATTACAATCAGTGGATGAATCAGAAGCTGTATGCGGTCTGCGCCGATATTCCTGATGTCGATCGCAAGTCAGATCGCGGGGCGTTTTTTAAGTCGATCCACGGTACTCTCAATCATATCGCGATCGCCGATCGCATTTGGTTGGGGAGATTTACCCAGCAACCATTTGTTGCCAAACTAGACGCAGAACTCTATAGCGATTTTAGCGAGTTACGGGCACAACGGGAACGACTCGATCGAACGATTATCGAATGGGCAGAAAATTTAACACCAGACTGGCTGAATGCGGATTTAACCTATACCAATAGTTCCGGCTTTACGCGCACTCTTCCCCATTGGCTGCTAGTTACCCACATGTTCAACCATCAAACCCACCATCGCGGCCAATTAACTACTCTACTCAACCAAATGGGTTACGATGCTGGAGTAACGGATCTGCCTGCAATGCCGGAATTTCAGGCGTAGAGAGTAGAGGGTAGAGGATGGATATTAGCGTGCGGGAAGTCGAAGAACGAGGATTTGTGACGATCGATAGTTATCTCGATCCGGACTCGATCGACTTACTCATTGCAGATATTAATACTCTCGATCTTACTTCCGGTCGTGCGGGAATTAGAAACATCTTAGAATTAGTTCCCAGTGTCAGCAAATTGGCACGAAGCCAAGAAATTCGAGCTTTAGTAGAACCAATTTTGGGTGATACCGCACGGGTTGTTAGGGGCATATTTTTCGACAAACAACCAAATGCCAACTGGAAAGTACCATGGCATCAAGATCTGAGCATTGCTGTCAAACAACATCTCGATCTACCCGATTATCACCCCCAATCGATTAAAGAAGGCGTCCCCCACGTTCAACCGCCGATAGCTATTTTAGAACGAATGCTAACGGTAAGGATTCATCTCGATCGCACGGATGAGTCGAATGGAGCTTTAAAAGTCATCCCCGGCTCGCACCGTCAGGGCAAATTGACTACCCCACAAATCGATGAATGGAAGCAACTGAATCGGGCGATTTCTTGCAATTGCCAAGCTGGGGGAGTGCTGCTGATGCGTCCATTATTATTACATTCATCCTCGATCGCCACCACACCCAGCCATCGTCGCGTCATTCATCTCGAATACGCCGATCGTCCATTAGATAAAGGACTAGAGTGGTATTACTAGAATCGAGCCGAGTTCCCAAAATTCGCTAGATATTTGCAGTAGAAGTAGGAAAATTCAATCTGTTCTTGGGCATACTCAATATATTCCCGATCGCCGCTACATCCAGGCGGCTTCTGCAACTGGGAAGCATAAATCATGGCATCAAAGCAAGTTATAGAATTAATTGCCGCAGCTCATCGCGATCGAGCCACTAAATTAGATCTCAGTAGTCAAAATTTGACTGAGTTACCAGAATCGATCTGCGACTTGAATCATTATTTATTACTCGATCGACTTGAGCTATTTAGCTCAAGTCGATCGGGGATCGGTTTCTGCATACTGGATGAGTTAAATCTAGTAGAGATAGTTTTCGATCGAGATGGATGATTGGCAAGACATTGAAGACGATGACTACTCAACGATAGCAATGCCACCAAGTAGTTGACGCTGAAGATATCGAGCAGCGGGTAGTCTTAGCGGTACGACAAAATAGTAAAGTCGTCACGGGATCGATCGTCAAAAAAATTGTTTTATTGCGATTTCTTAATCATTAAACATATATAATTGTCGTGTTAATTGGCGATGATTGCTAGTAAAATTAAGCAATTCATCTAATTGCATATTAGTATTTGCTGAGTTAGATTCGATTCAAAGCATTCAAATAATCTAGATATGACCTAGCCGGAGCCAAACCATGAAAATAAGATCGATACACTTATTGGTGCTGATATAGGCTGCATTAATTCCCAAGCAAAAAGCTGTAGTATTTATTCATGCTTTTGGCTGATTTCAATATCTTAGTATGCTTTTAAAATACAAATACTAGCCTTGTATTAATTATTGAATCAAGACCAGAACAATCTCGTAGACTTACAAAAACCTGAAAAAATTAAAATTATGGGATTATTTTGCGTCAAGCATCTTAAAATGTTGATTTTGAGACGTAGAATCTATTAAACGATATTTCAATTAATTTGTATCAAAAATGAACAAAACTTATTCGGAAGAAAAACTAAAAAACTTCATCGATCTACTTAGAATTGAAGAAGATGTATGTCCAAATAAGTCGAGTACTTAAATAAAAAATCAAATACATCTATTTTTGAAAATATTTTTAGTGAATTAACAATCGCAGTATTAGTTTGTTGACGGTAAATGTAGTTAATAATGTAATCAATGTCATCAACCCGCCCATACAGATCTATGCGATTGGAGCTTATGATTTTCGAGTGGGTATTATAACAGTAAAGTCTTTATATTTTAAACTATGGCATTTAATTGGGGTGAATTGACGAATATTCTGAGTACGGTTGAGGATTTACTGTTTATGGGCGATCCGCCACCTTCTATTAGTATTTCTACTGGCTCTGAAGATGACAAATACGAGAAGTTGTACGTGAAAATTGCTTTTCCTCTAAAGAATGGCATTTCAGAGGTAATTTTATACTATGAGCACGGCTTTATATTTTATAAGGACTTAAATGGTAAAAACTTGCAGTGTATCAATTTTGATGATAAAAATTTAGCCTTAACACATGGCTCGTTTAGAAAAGCTCTGAAGCAAGTATTAGCTTTTGATAAACATTTTGTCCAACCAGCTAAGAATAGCGAACTAGCTAGTGAAGTAGAAATGTCATTTAATATATCGACAACTAATAATTCTCCTCTCGATGAAATTCGTCAATTAGTCAACAGTTCGCAAATCGAGAACAACTAATAGCTCCATGTCAGAAAAATCTAAACGGATTAGTTTTCCCAACGAAGTGCGGGAATATGTATTCGATCGAGATAACCATCAATGCAAAAGTTGCGGACAAACTACCAATCTATCGATCGACCATATCATCCCGCTAGCATCAGGCGGTAGTAACGATCTTAGCAACCTGCAAACTTTGTGCGGTTCGTGTAATAGTCAGAAAAAACACTATTTCGATCCTAGGTTCGATCGACGTTTTAGTTAATGTTGGAGATTGGATAGATTTAACACCAATTATCTCAATTACTGTTATGGAT
>NZ_PVWO01000363.1 GCF_003003845.1 Chamaesiphon polymorphus CCALA 037
ATGGAGAAGTCATCAAGTTGTCGGTAACCAATGCCCAAGACAGCCGCGTCGATCGGATGCTAGTCAAAGAGGGCGATCGAGTCCAGAAAAACCAAGTCATTGCCGTATTGCAAGGCATCGATCGCAAGCAAGCCGATTTACGAGATGCCCTGACGGATGTTAAGTTACGGCAAGTGGAATTGGGCAGAGTTACGCGTATTGACGTCAAAAAATCTCAAGTTACAGCCCAAAATGCTGTAATTGCTAGACTTCAAGCCCAATTGACCAGTACGCGCAAACGACAAGAAGCGGCGATCGTCAGTGCTGTCGCGCGGCTGCGGAATGCGGAAACAGATTATCAGCAACGGTCTCGATTATTTGAAACTGAGGTGGGACTGCTCAGTGCGCGGGCAAAGTTGTCAAATGCCGAAGCTGAGTATCAGCGTCGCCAGAAATTCGATCGGACTGGTGACTCCACGCTCGGTGCTAAAGCCCGATTGAGTAATGCCCAAGAAGAATATCGACGCAATCAAGTTCTCTATGAATCTGGTGCCATTAGCAACTCACAACTCGATAAAGCACTCGAAGCCGTGACTTCGGCTCAGGCATCCGTGCGTGAAAGACAAGTTGATACTCAGACCCAATTAGACAAAGCCGCTGAAGATTTAGCTTCCGCACGAGCAGCACTGCGTGAAAAAGAAATCGAAGTTAAAATTCAACTGGATAAGACCAAAGCCGATTTGCTCGCAGCGCGAGAAACACTCAATGAAAGACAGGCAGAACTAGAGCAAACCATTCAAACCCTGAATGCCGAAATCGAACAAGAGCGGGCAAAGCTAGCCGAATTACAAGAAGTACGTCCTTCTGATGTCATTTTGGCGCAAGCACAACTAGAAAAAGCCAAAATAGCAGTCGAACAAAAACAAGCCGCACTCCGAGATTCGGAGGTGCGCGTACCCGTTGCTGGTCAAATTCTCAAAATTAATACTCGGATCGGCGAACAAGTCAACACCACTCAGGGGATTGTCGAGCTAGCTCAAACAGATCGCATGTATGCGTCAGTTGAAGTTCCCGAAATTGATATCAGCAAAATTAAAGCAGGTCAACCAGCCGTCATCACTAGCGAATACAACAGTTTTAAGGGATCGCTCCAAGGTGTGGTAGAGCAAATCGGCTTACAAGTGGGTCGCAAGCAAGCCCAAGAAGTGGCTGGCACTAATCCAGCCTCAGATAAAGAAGCCCGCATTGTCACTGTCAAAGTCCGGATTGCCCCAGCCGATAGTCTCAAAGTAGCTCAATTGACCAACATTCAGGTGCGGGTACGCATTCCTTTCAAGCCATGAAAAATATCGGGAAGTTTTTGACGATGCGGGAAAGACCCTTAGCATGGGCGCAGCTATCTCATCAAAAAACCCGCATGGCTGTAGCCATGGGTGGGATTGCCTTTGCCAATGTACTAATTTTTATGCAGTTGGGGTTTGTCAATCTCTTTGCTGGAGGGGCAACAGTGCTGCCAGAGAATTTACGTGGGAACTTATTTGTAATGAACCCCGAATCCAAGTATATTAGTGCGAATACCTTCGATCGCACTCTGCTCTATCAGGCAGCGGCGTTTGAGGGCATTGTCTCAGCAGAACCTTTATACATCGGGATCGGTAACTGGGCTTATAACAAAGAGCAAATTTCCTACAACACTCGTGTTTTTGCCTACAATCCCAAAATTAAGATTTTTGATTTGCCAGAGGTAAACCGCCAGCAGTTAAACCTCTCCGAACCTTTCACCTTTTTATTCGATCGCTTATCCCGACCAGAATTAGGCCCAATTCCCGAGCAGATCGAAACTAAGTCATCGGCATCTGCTTTTTTGAACAACCGTCAGGTCTCGGTTCGCGGTCTGTTTAGCTTAGGATCTTCGTTTTTTCTGGGGGATGGGAATGTGGTCACCAGCGACTCGACCTATGCAGAAATTTTTGGGACTGCGGCATTAAATAATGTCGCAGTAGGCATTATTCACGTCCGTCCCGGTACCGATCTCGTGGCACTCAAGCAAGGGATTCAAAAGCATGTACCAGGATTGGAAGCCCTGACATATAAAGAACTTAAAGAAAAAGAACTCAAATATCAAGATGAAAATCCCACCAGCGTAATTTTTGGGTTTGGTGCGGCGATGGGCTTTGTAGTCGGTGTGGCGATCGTTTATCAAGTGTTGTACAGCGATGTCAGCGATCATCTATCCGAATATGCCACCCTCAAAGCCATTGGTTATTCCGGACGCTCTCTACTGCTGGTAATTTTCCAAGAGGCTGCTTTGTTAGCAGTGCTAGGCTATATTCCAGGGTTTATTGCCACGATCGGTATGTATCGATTGCTGACAGTCTTAACCCGCTTAGAGCTGCTGATGCAATGGGATCTAGCACTGAGTGTCTTTTTGCTGACCCTACTGATGTGCCTGCTCTCGGCAGCAATCGCCTCCAATAAACTACACTCCGCCGATCCAGCCGATGTATTCTAATCTCCACATCTTTCACCAGCAGCTCACGCTCTGAAGAGAACCTCCAGATCGAGCGAGATTTACTCCTAAGTACTAAAATTATCCACTATCCACTATCCACTATCCACTAAAACACTAATAACTTTGTCTTAAGGCAAGATCTGAGGATGTCAATTATGTCAGTTCTACCAACAATTCAAATTCAAAATCTCAACCATAGTTTTGGGAAAGGGAACCTGGAAAAACCCGTATTGGTCGATATTAACCTAGAAATTTATCCAGGCGAGATTATCATCCTCACTGGCCCCTCTGGGAGCGGTAAAACCACGCTCTTAACTCTAATTGGAGCCTTACGCTCTACGCAGTCAGGTAGCTTAAAAATTCTCGATCGAGAACTACATGGTGCTAGCTCCAAACAATTAGTAAAAACGCGGAGCCAGATCGGATTTATTTTTCAGTCACACAACTTGTTAAAGAGTTTGACGGCTTGGGAAAATGTCACGATGCCGCTGAAACTCCAACCGCAGATGAAAAACCGCAAAGCATTAGCGATCGAGATCTTAAATCTAGTAGGATTAGGCGATCGCACGCACTATTACCCAGACAACCTCTCTGGCGGTCAAAAACAACGGGTCGCGATCGCCCGTGCATTGGTGGCCAACCCGCAGTTAATTCTTGCTGACGAACCTACCGCCGCTCTCGATAGCCACTCCGGACGCGAGGTAGTGCAAATTATGCAGAACCTCGCAAAAGAGCGAGGTTGCACCATTTTAATGGTGACTCATGACAATCGCATTTTGGATGTAGCCAATCGCATTATTCACATGGAAGATGGCTGTCTGATTTCCTAAGGAGGTGCCCTCACACAATGCATGTTTTCAATCCGACCATTCATCCTATGGCCAAAGTTCTCCAACGGATCGAGCTAACACTCTTAGGCGTGACAATCTTTCTCAAATTTGTCAACGATCGCGAGCTAGAATTTAGTGCGAGCAATTTATACTTTGCTCTGTTCTGTGGTTTAGTCGTGCTATTCAGCAGCCGCATTCCTCTAGAACAGCCAATTTTGCATCGCCAGACTTATGCTGGTGTCAATATGGCAGCGATTATTCTCGCCAATATCACGGGTAACGGCTCAGATCTGTTGCTGTATTGGACAATTGTGAAAATTTCCTTCTTGTTAGATTTACGGAGTGTCATTTTTACTGTTTCAATCGGTGGCATTATTCACAATCTTGGCCTTGTTTTAAACTATAGCCACATTAAGACCTTAGCTGCCCAGCAGGGAATTACACTACCCGCAACACCACATCTGGCGATCGCCGAACAAGTTAGCTATTATATTGGCGCGAGTGTCTTCTGCATTTTATTAAGTAATTTGGTGTTGGCAGAGCAACGCAGTCGGATTCAAACCGTCCTGCTCGCTGAAGAAGTCAAAAGTTTGGCGGCAAATTTAGAACGACAACGGATCGCTCGGGAAATTCATGATGCTTTAGGGCATAGTCTCACCGCTTTGGATATTCAACTCGAACTCGCCCAAAAACTCCAACAGCGCGACCCCTTTCAAACCGGACAGGCGATCGATCGCGCCAAACAATTAACTACCCAATGCCTTCAAGATGTCCGTTTAGCCCTGCAAAATATTCATAATGAGCCGTTCGATCTCCAAAAGTCCCTGCAAGTTTCGATCGATCGATTCCGTCCCGCTGTGAATATTCACGTCCAGCTAGACTTACCCCAATTACCACTCCAAACCAGCCGTCAATTATTCTGTATTTTGCAAGAAGCATTGACAAATATCCATAAACATGCAGTCTCAACTGAAGTCTCTCTACGTAGCGGTTACGATCGACAACACCTGTGGATTCAGCTCCAGGATAACGGTCGTGGCTTTGAACCGACAGATGTCAATACCGGATTTGGGTTGCGAAACATGACTCAACGCGCCCAATTACTCGGCGGTCGCCTCCAAGTAGACAGTTCGCCCCAGTGTGGTACCCAAATTTCTCTATCCATTCCCCTCATGGCCACATGATTAACTTACTGATTGCCGACGATCTAGATATGTTTCGTCAGGGTTTAGCAACCTTGCTAGACCTAGAGGACGATCTGCATGTGGTCGGTCAAGCCTGCAATGGACAAGAGGCGATCGCCTTAGCCGCACAACTACAACCCGATGTCATTTTGATGGATATCCGGATGCCCATTTGTAATGGAGTAGAAGCAACCAGGCATATCCATCAATGTTATCCCTGGATCGGAATTTTGGTGTTGACAACTTTTGATGAAGACGAATATATCTGGCAATCTCTCCAAGCTGGTGCCTTGGGCTACTTACTCAAAAGTACCCCTTCAGAACAATTAGCTACTGCCATCCGTTCTCTCCAGCAGGGCTATAGTCAGCTAGGCCCGACTATTGCCCCCAAAGTTTTTGCCCAAATTAATCCCTTGCCAGCGGACAAGGCTGCCTCCGAAAGCTTAAGCGCACTCAACCAAAGGGAACGAGACGTTTTGCTATTAATTGGTCGCGGGTTTAGCAATCGCGAAATCGCTAACCATTTGCACCTGAGTGAAGGCACCGTGAGAAACAACGTTACTCAAGTATTGAGTAAACTGTATTTGCGCGATCGCACCCAAGCCGCACTCTGGGCTAAACAGCACTTACCCGGAACCCTCTGATGACCCAACCCAATTCTTGAAAGATTTGGGGCAAATGGAGAATGCTGAAAAAAGATCGATCGATAAAACTCCCCATCCAGGCTCGATCGTTTTTTAGCCTCGATCCGAACGCGGATTCATTTCAGGAGGATAACGAGCTTCCAATAATTTGACCCGTTCCTCAAGTGCAGTAATTTGTTGTCTGACTTTCAGGGTATTTTCCATATTGAGTTGAGCGATGTAGATGGCCGTACCAGCGCGATTTGCCAGCGTTTTAAAAGTCCATAATTCGTCGATCGAATACTGCCGTCCATCTTGTCGGGCACCGAGCGCGAGCACGCCAATCAGCTCCAAGCGTTCTCCTCTTTGCAGCATCAGCGGCACCAGGAGCGAAAATTCACTGTGTCCGGATTGTTGGATTACCTCACCTTTTTGCAGCAGTTTGAGCGATCCCTCCCAGTCAATCGACTGCGCCGCTTGCGGCGATAAATTCTGAATCTCTGCTAATTGCAGTCGATCTGCTGCATCCTTCAAAAAAATGGCTCCGTGCAAAATGTGGAGAATTTCGAGCGTTCGCCGAATCAGAATCTGCAATAGTTCCGAACAGTCGATCGTCGCGCGGGCTTCCGGTAAGAATTCGACGAAATCACGACTGAGATTTAGTTTGTGAGCATAGAAGTTATGGTTGACCCAAACTTCCAGTCTGGTGCGTAAAGGGCCGAAAATTAACCCGATTCCCAAAACTGCTAACCCAGCGGCAATCGGGCCTGCACCGATCCCGATAACCTTGGCAAACATCATTTCCAATAACTTGGCGGTTGCCGCCCAGACTGCGGCTAATACGGTAGTCCACAATCCATAGATAACCCCGCGATTGATGATAAAATCAATCTCCCA
>NZ_PVWO01000364.1 GCF_003003845.1 Chamaesiphon polymorphus CCALA 037
GGTGATAGCCATCAGGTACTGGCGCAGGGAAGACATAGCAATCTGCAAAAAGCCAAAAATTAGCAGCCCGATACTAAATGTGACGAGGCTACTGGATGATTTATGAATTACGGCTCGATCGAGAATTAACTGAGTCAAGATTGGGGAAACCAACCCGAAAATTTGTAAGACGAGGGAGGCGACGAAGATTTCGCCGATGACGACTTTATGGGGGGCAATTAGCTGAAATAGCTGCAAGAGGTCGGTAGATTTACCATCTTTGCGTTCTTTTAAAGCTAGGGTGGGTTCTAATAATAAGCAATAACCCGTCCACCCCCGCTCGAATTCGACATGTGACAATTTGCGCTGACCGATCGCCGGATCGCCGACGATGACGTGTTGGGAGGTGATCTCGAACACTACGATATAGTGGTTGCCTTGCCAGTGGGCGATCGCTGGGAGTTTTTGGTGGCCGAGTTTGGTTAGACTGGCGCGCACGGGGCGACAATTGAAACCGAGCTGTTCGATGGCATTGGTTAAGCCTTTGAGCGTGGCACCATCGCGGCTGACGTAGGCGAGTTCCCGCAGGCGATTGATATTAAATTCTTTGCCCCAATACCGTCCCACCATCACGATACAAGCCGCGCTACAGTCGGAGGAGCTTTGCTGGGAGTAAAAGGGATAATTGTGAGTAATTTTTTCCACCAGTGGCCGAGTTTCTGGCTGGGGGTTGGAAAGTAGGCGCGATTGAGTTTTTGCTGTCCCTGTGGTTCGGTAGTTTCGATCGAGATGGCGATCGAGGGGGGGTTAGCAAAGACGATCGCACTGAGGGGTTGGGTTTGGGCATCTCCAAAGCTAGTTTTGAGCGCAGGGAGCGGATCTGTGTCGCCCCGCACGACTCGATCGAATTGTTGGGCAACCTGGCTCAGATGAGTGCGGATCTGGGGGTATTTGAGCCATAGGGACTCTAGTAGAGGTCGGGGGATAAATCCGATGACGATTTCTTTATCGCTGCTGACGAGGGGAGATTTGGCGATGTAGGGGCAAAAATCAGCATCGGGGAAGAGGCTACTCTCGCCAAAACTTCGATCGATAGCAATTGTAGCAAGGCGTTTTTCCTGGCGATCGAAGAGGCGGATTTTTCCTGTAATGAGGATGTAAATACCCGATGATTCGCCACCTGAATACCAGAATGTTTGGGCGGGGGGAACTTTGACAATCTGGATCTGGCTGCGGAGGGTTTCTAGTTCCGGTTGAGCAATCTCAGTACCGAGGATTGTGGTTAGGGTTTCGAGGGAGATAGCGATCGCTGATGGGTCGTGAGGCATAGCTAGGAAAAGTTCAATAGCGATTGCTGGATAATTGTTTAGCTGTCAGCGACTATAGCCACACTCCTAGACCATGCAAACCGTTGTCGTACCCGATATTGCCAGAGATCGCTTGCGCCTGAGCAACCGCCAAGTCCGCTTGGGGTAAACCAACACCAGGAAATGGGTTAGACATTCCCGATCCTAGATTCACCGGGATAGACGTGTTTTGAAGTATTTCCTTAATCTGTTGTGGGGTAAGTACGTCAGCTCCGCCAGCAGCTTGCTGCATCAGCGCGACGATCCCAGCAATTCCCGGTGCTGCTGCTGAGGTTCCTGGAAATGTCTCGAAACCTGCCACAGATGTAGAAATTCCATCAGGAGCGATGATATCTGGCTTGACTCTTCCTTGAGGATTTAGCAGCGGATCGCCTGCATAATCGAAATTGGAAATTTCGTAACGAGCGATTGGATCTGAATTGGTAGTTTTTTGAGGATTAAACAGGGGATCGCCTACATCATTAAACAGAGGATCGCTTACACCATTAAACAGGGGATCGCCTACATCATTAAACAGGATTGGTGAGCTACCTTCACTGGAATAACTCCTAACCATAGCTTTCCCCGATGTAAAATCTTGGTTTGGATCGGCGGCACCCACAGCAATCGTTTCTGCCAAATTAGCTTGACCAGAAATAGTTGAAGAACCAGTCTCAAATGGATTAATGTTGATATATTCGTACTTAGTAGTACGATCGAGTCCATTTGCAGTACTAATCCACTTAATCTTACGGGGAGCTTCAGTATCATTTAATTCTCGACCGATTACTAGATATAGATTTTGGTCTTTTGCAGTGGGATATGCTAGTCTTCGCAGGGGGTCATCGATCGCCGTAGCAGAGGGAATATCCGATACAGCCAGAAGATTTTCGGCATTCTCGTCAGGTAAAGTAGGACTGCTGACTAAAAACAGCTCCAGATTTGATGAAACTTGACCATTTGGATCGCTCCAAGTCAGTAAAGGAAATATGGCAGTATTGTCTTTCGTAACTGTTATGTTCTGGAAAAAATCGACATTTGTACTGGGATCGAAGTCCAAAGCCTCGAAAGCTTTACCGCCAAAGTTAAAAGTTGTACCATCGCTACGGTAATCACTTTCATAGGAAGTTCTACCATTATTTCCAGCGGCTGAAATAAAGGTGACTCCTTTATCTACGGCATTTTTTGCAGCTTGGGCTGCTTCCCCATCTTGAAAGATCGTAGTAGGAACCAAGGCATCATCAACAATGACATTGGCACCAGCAGCGACGAGGGAATTTACAGCTTCTGAGTAACTGCGATCGTCAATATTACCAGTATCATTGATGGCAGTATGAAATAGTAATTCAGCACCAGGAGCTTGGTCATGAATTATTTGAGCTAATGCTCTGCCTTCTTCATCAGCAAAAACATTATCTGACTTCAGATCTTTCAATACTTGAATCGGTTGAAATTTACCTTCTGGATTGTTAGCACCAGGTAATTCGCCATTAGCAATATCACTTGTTAATAAATCTTTGGCATTAAAGCTGGTAGAGATAATGCCGATCTTGATTCCACTTCCATCGACCCTAAAATTGTTACGAGCAATGTCAGCCTTTAATAGTCGATCGCCTTCAGTAGTAATTTTTCTTGACATGATATTCTGATTTTCTAAATTAATTTTTTATATCTAAATTGGAAGTGCAATTCTCCTGCCAATCAAACCAATAATTTTTTATAATGTAAGGACACCGGACAAGAGACATTGGAGGGAAAACAGATATGATTGATTGTTTTACAGAGGAATCCATCAAAGTCATCATGTTGGCTCAGGATGAATCACGCCGCCTCGGGCACAGCTTCGTCTCTACGGGACAAATCTTGCTGGGAGCGATCGGTGAGGGAACTAGCGTAGCAGCAGAGATCCTCAAGTCGAAGGGAGTTACCCTCGAACGGGCACGAATCGAAGTCGAAAGAATTAGCGGACGCGGTTCGTATCTTATCACCCTTGAAATCCCCTTCTTGCCAGAGGCACATCGCTCTTTCAACCTAGCTTCAGAAGAATCTGAGCGACTCAATCATAACTATATCGACGTAGATCACCTTATGATCGAAGTCGATCACCTTATGCTCGGTATGCTCCGTGTCGAAGATGGAATTGGCCTTCAGGTACTCACAGCCCTGGGCGTAGAGGCGAATGAAGTTCTCGATCCGATAACTCGGAGTCTGAGCGATAACTCCTCGCCAAGGGCACGTCGCAATCATGCCCGAGCTTTAGAAAATCGTGCCATGATCGAGCTAGGTTTAGAACAAGTTGAGCGACTCAAGCATGACCGTCCCGACGCATAGCTTGATACTCGGATACAAAAAAAACTCTGGCAGAGAGCCAGAGGTTTTTTGTTGAATTAACCCGCTAACTTAGCAGTTAGGACTGGAAGTGTATAAACACCGCCACCCGCAAATTCAGCTATATCCTGTCCGGCTTGGATTGTGTCATCAGGAATTCCAATTTGGCGCTGTTCGTCGACCACACGGGGGTCGCTAGTTCGCTTGCCGTTAACAATGCCGAGAGCCGCAAAAGTTTTCTGAAGGTTGTTGCCCGTCGCAAATTGGAGAACGGGAGCATAGCCACCATTTATTTTACTCGATTCAGCATCAGTCAAATCAACTAGAACCGAGCTGTTAGACACTAACTCTTTGATTTCAATAGTCATAACTTTCTCTAAACTAGAGTACACCATAGCTAAACAAAAGCCTAATACATTTATCGTGTATTTAACTGTCGTTTAACCATGTATCAAGATTATTGGGTGCCTTAATAAAATGTCAACTCAAAAGAATATTTTCACAAATTAAACAGTGGAAAAGATCGTGCAAACGTTTGCACGATCTCTCGATATTTTCTTGAGTTGTCTACTGACGATCGCTTACGCGAGCCGAAAAGACTAATGCGTTACCACCGATCGAAACGATTCAAACCAATATAGATAGTTCGCAAACTATCTACCACTAAATTTGGATCGATATTTACATCTTGCAAACGTTTGCACGACTATAGTACAAAATCCCGCCAAAAGCCCAATACAATCTTTCGATCGATAGTTGCAGTAAAGTATTTCAGGATTTTATTATTCCAGACCTCTTGTTCTTGTGACATTTTTATAGTGTATTTTTATACTGTAATTCTGTTAGAGTAAAACCTAAGGATAAAAATGGTATAGCATTATTTTCACTTTCTAAAATTCTGAGATATTAAAATAATCTCGATTCCTGAACTGCTTGATAACTGGCTCTTAATATTTTTTCTAAGAATGAGTAATAAAAAGTGGGATATTCCCGCTCGCGGTTCTCCTATCAAGCCAACCACTAATTTTTTTGCTACAATCTAGCTGCAAAGCTCAAAAAACAGTGTAGAGAGAACAGCAATGGTTAAAGGTTTCACAGAGGAATGTATCAAAGTCATCTGTTTTGCTCAGCAAGAATCATCCCGCATAGGGCACAACTTTGTTGGTACCGAACAACTATTACTTGGAACGATCGGTGAGGGGACTAGTATAGTAGCTAAGGTACTAGAATCGATGGGAGTTACTCTCGATGCCACAAGAATTGAAGTCGAAAAAATTATCGGACGCGGTTCGTCGAGCTTAGTCCCCACTGAAATCCCCTATTCGCCAAATGCAATTCGCGCTCTAGAGCTAGTTGAAGAAGAATCTCAACAACTCGGACATAACTATTTCCGCGCAGAGCATATTCTGTTGGGTACGCTCCGCATTGAAGACGGGAATGCCCTTAAAGTGCTCGCAAATCTGGGCTTAGACTCAACTGAAATTCGCGAGCTGGTAGTTCGGATGCTGGGTGAGAATACTGAAGTTAGAGATGAAGTTAGAGAGAACCCGTCCGCCCTCATCCGTGACTATTTGGAAGTACTGGGAAAACTTAGATCGATCCGTAGTGTAGAGAATCGAGAAATCCTCAAACGCGTCTGTTCTAAATCGTTAGACAAACTTCTGAAGGAATGGGAAAACTCAGAGGGTGTCTGAAAAGGGGGTAGAAAAGCTCCCAAGATTATGAGAATCTGTCTAAAAGTAAAACGAAGACAGAAAATCATGAGAGCAGCCAGAAAATCATACCTAACCGACCTGACCAACGAACAGTGGGATTTGCGCAAAGAGTTCATTCCAGCAGCCAAACCAGGTGGTAGACCTAGAAAAGTAGATCCTATGAATTTGTAGCGATATTTACACCGTGCAAACGTTTGTACGTTATAGTACTCAGTTACTATAAAATCCGCTGAATTCGCTGCAAATCGAAACCCAACTGGGATAACAACCGTTCGCAATGGCGGAGATCGGCATCAGCAGCATACACCATCAAATTGAGTTCCAGAGCGATATTCACAACCTTCCAAGAGGGTAGCCAGGGAAAGACGATCGCCTTTTGCCCATTAGCAATCACCTCCAAAAAACCCGATACAATCTTTTTATCGAGCTGCGATTTATCTAGTGCGATCGAACTGCGGGTATTCTTGACCAACCATGTTTGTTGCCATGTAGTGTCGGGGGTTGCTAAGACAAATGCCTCATCCGGCAAATGTTCGTTAAATCGACGCGAGGTAATGTGTCACTTTACCCATAATTTGGCGGTGCGATTCGTTTAATCTAAACCGAATAATCGGGGGACGATTAGCTTCTTTAGGGTAACTCATTTATGAGT
>NZ_PVWO01000037.1 GCF_003003845.1 Chamaesiphon polymorphus CCALA 037
ATATGAATATTTTCAAATCAAATTTTGGATCTAAATTTACTCATAATGCACTCGACAAAGTGCAAAAAAATCGCCCACTTAATCTGCGAGTAGATTTAAAATCAGTCCAAGCCAACACTGAAGAATTTCTCATCGGCTTCTTAGCTGGGGCTGACACCAAACTCCTCAAAACACCAGAATTAGCTCAAGATCGTAAAAAATACGCCACCATTGGTACCTCCGTCTTATTTACTGCCCTACTTGCTGGTTTCTCCGGTGGCTATGCCTTCTTTACCGCAGTTAAAGTTATCAATTTATCTCTAGGCTTCGGGATACTTTGGGCGGGGATGATTTTAAATCTCGATCGCTCGATGTTAATTAGTATGTCTTCCAAACCAGGGAAGCAACCTAATTTATTTCAAAAAGTAGTTACTGCATCTCCTCGTTTATTGCTCTCGATCGCCATCGGTGTAGTAATTAGTACTCCTTTAACTTTGAAAGTATTCGAGAAAGAAATCGATGCCCAAATCGAGAAAGATTTTGTGAAAGTTGAAAAAGTCCAACAGCAAACTAAGCAGGCTGAAGTTGGCAAAATTCAAGGCGACTTGCTAGCAATTCAAACGAAAATTAATAAACTAACTGACAAAAAAAGTACTAAACAAGATGAACTAGACAGGGAAATTCAAGGCAAAGTTGGTTCGGGAAAGGAGGGTGAAGGCTCGGCATCAAAATCGATTCGAGAAAATATCCAGAAAATCGAAGCAGATCTTGCCAAGGAAGAAGCCGCTAAAGTTCGAGAACAACAACGGATTCAACCAGAGATCGATCTCATCGAACAGAAATACGCTCGCGAATCAAAAATTCGCAAAGATAGCGATGGCTTCTTAAGTCGATTTGCAGCTAGAGAGGAAATCAAACATCATAATTCGGCAGCAAATTTAGCCATTCATAGTTTGGAGATTTTACTAATTGCGATCGAAGTTGCTCCGCTCCTGATTAAACTAATGGCTAAAGATGGCAACTACGAACGAGCCATCAAAATAGCGCAACAACATACGATCGAGCGCATCGAGCAAGAGGCTAAAGATAAAGCTAAACTTCAATCCAAACAGCAATTGATTGACTATGAAAATCAAGACAACGATCTCGATCGCAAAATTCTGTTAGCCAATATTTATAAAGATCCTCAAAACTTCAATTTATTACTAAAAATGTTTGAATTAGATACACTCAAACTAGATCTACGGAATAAATTGCTACATA
Organism: Chamaesiphon polymorphus CCALA 037; assembly: GCF_003003845.1. Taxonomy (GTDB): domain Bacteria; phylum Cyanobacteriota; class Cyanobacteriia; order Cyanobacteriales; family Chamaesiphonaceae; genus Chamaesiphon; species Chamaesiphon polymorphus. The sequence continues at coordinate 1,243 of NZ_PVWO01000037.1, forward strand.
AACTACTCGAATCGATCGAAAAACATACTGAAAATAAACAAGAGTTCGATAACATCCTCTCAGCTTACGGCGATAGTCTAGACGATCGAGAGCGCGACATCTATCAAGATCTGTTCGCACAGCTACAAGCCTTGACTCAAGGGGATGTACGCCGTAACATCACTTTACTCGATCGATCCCCGCAGACAAAGTTAGATGAGTTATCTGCCCCCTAGTGTTGTGCACAAATTCGATCGAATCAGGAAATCAATCTCTTAGATTCGATCGAAATTATCTCCACTTCACATGCTTCTCACGATCGATCCATCCAATCGATGTAAGCACTGACAAGTACCTCAATATCTTGAACCGAGAACAAAAGTCGTACTCGCTGTCGAGCTGTTTTGATAAGTGCCTCAAAACTTAGCAAATAAGAGATCGATCCGACATTACATTTTTTATAGTACTCTCGTTTTTGTTTATTAGATAAATCTCCAAATCCTCCAAAACTAGCAACTCGTGCCATCAGGATGTAGTCTTCTAGTCTAAATAAGCGATCGCCCGATTCTTGTAAGATCTGATAAGCCATCCCTGCTTGAATGATATCTCCAGATATTGTCCATATTCTAGCTAAAGCTAATAACACTTTCAGGCTATGTCGATCGTCATTCCAAGCTTTTTCTAAAAATTGACGAGCTTGGGCTTTTTCTCCTAGCGCATCGAGTGCGATCCCTCGCAGTCCCGATAAGATCGGTGAAAGCTCATCAATTGATTTAGGTAACTGCGATAGAACATCTTGAAACTGACCTCGATCTATCAGTAGACTCATTTGTCTAAATACGATCTCCTCCGTCTGTGCTGGAATCGATTGATAAATTTTTAATGCCCGATCGGTTTTACCGATTGCTGTATAAGATTCAGCTAAAGCCATCAGCACATTACTTGCTTTTGGATATTCATTGTGAAGAGATTCAAGTCGATCGATTCGCTCTCCTGGCTCGATTTCTAATAATTTAACTAATTGCTCGTTAAGCGTTGCTCCCACGATCGTGGGGGGTAACTCTTGAGGTTTCAGGGCTTGGTGAAGTAGTTGTCTGACTCCATTAGCTTGGCGAAGTCTCTCTAATTCGGGGAGAAACTCTTGAGCGATTTGTTGAGCCGAACAGAGGGCTTGGGCGGTATTGGTTTGGTGCGAATATTGAATATGCGCTGTGACTAATTGCTCTACTAAACGTCCAGATACTGGCAAGGCAAGAATTCTAGATCTTTCGGATTTCCAGAGTTCGATAACTTGCTCCTGTCGATCGGCTTGGGTATAAAGTGTAATTAAAGCCCTTAATGCGTTACTATTGTCGCTATTAATTTGCCCTAATAGTCGTTCTTCAATTTCGCTGGCTTGTTCTAATGTTCGATCGAGATCGCCAGAGTTCACTTCCTGAGTAGCTGCAATCGGACGAAATGACTCATTATTCAACTGCTTAACCGCTCGACTAAATTTAGTTTGCCAATCTTTGAAGGTTTGATGTGTCTTTATTTTATCCGCCGATCGCACCGCAATGCTATTCATAGTGGATGCTTCACCCGCTGCTGCTACTTTTGCTATCTTGGTTTGCACATCGGCTTCTGTCCCAGTAACATAAATAAAATGAGTATAATTTTGCTGTTTCGATGGCATTAAACGGCTGACCTTGAGGTTTTCCATTCGTAATAAGCGGAAAATATTCTCAGCTTGAGACTCATTTTCACATTTAAAACGCAATCCTACCTGATCTACCGCACCCAGACTGCTATCGATCTGATACTCCATTAGATCGAGTTCCCCTTGTTAAAATATTCACAACAAATTTGTCCGAGTTGAGCCAGATTTCGCTCGTCATGATAATAGGTAAATAGCTCGATGTTCTGATTGAGTCCGCGACCAGTCAGATTGAAAGAGCCATCGATCGCACCATAGCGACCTACATAAATTTTAGAATGCAGTTCTGGCAGTACTGTAACTTGAATGCGATCGCTTTGCTGACTGAGTTGTTTGAGTGGAGAATGATAGTTGGAGTCAGTTCCGACTGTGATGTTGACACTACTACCATTAGCCGCAATTTGATGCAAAATGTCAAACAAATGCAGGGCTTCCTGTTTGGTTTCGACAATTTGTTGAAATGAGACGTAATAGGGCTTGTCTAAGCGAAAATTAGTCACCCAAGGGGCGACAATCCAAAAGGTGCCAGTGTCATCCAATTGAGATGCCAACACCTCATTGAGCAAGAAATTATAGATCGTGGCTTGACCGCTGGGTTGTAATTGTGTCGATTGTTTGGCCATGATGGTAATCTTACTGGATCGGGCGGATGGTAATTTGAACGATCGGCGATGTCGTCAGTTTCAAGTCGTTGGCATAAATGGTTTGAATATCGGTAATCATCGGATAAACCATCCCGACATCCGTATCGATTCCGGCATCCGTTAGATAACTAATCGTGGCACACAGATCGGCAAGACGATCGCTTTTAACTCTCAGATAGATAACCCGATTGCCCTTCTCCAACAACAACTGCATTCGCTGGCAAATAGTCTCGGCATTATCACCTGCTGCCACTTCCAATGTCTGCGGAGTACGCACTCGATCTAACCATTCGGCGAGCAGGGGACGATTGAGTAAATTGCGACTCAACCCTGGCGATTCGATATCGCTATTGCGGTCGTCGAGACAGCTCGAACAACTACAACGGCAATTTAACAACATTCGGCGTTCTATGCCCGCTTCACAGGCTTTACGCGCTTCATCGGTGGCTCCATATTCATGTTCGTAGAGCTTGAGTAACCGTCCCGACTCCGGATAAGAGATCGATTGCGTTTGCGAAGTAGCTTCCTGCTTGAGTTGACGGTAGAGTAAGGCTTTGGCTTCTGTAAAGGATGGATCGCGACCTAATTCTTCCGCACAGTTAGGCAGAAACCGATCGTTAATCTCCTTGAAGATGCGCCAATTGACAATCGGGTTGCCGTCTACTTCCTGGTTATAGTCGGGAATAAAGACTCTGAGTAGGGACTTCAATTGTGCTTGGCGGACTGGAACGCGCAGTTGCGTTCGCACAGCAGCCAGTAATCGTTCGATCGCCATCTGTCGATCGCTGGATTTCTTCGCTGCGATAATGGCTGTTACCAGAGTCGCACATCCTGCCAACCAGTCTGCCGATTGTGCCAATAAATGACGGAGAAATGCCTCTTCATGTGCGGTCGAACAATAGGTCATTTTCTCTGCTAAAGTAGTCCAAAACTGGTCTGGTTGTTTTCTGAGTAGATCGTGGGTAGCCCGCATTACCCCGATTCCCCCCATCCCGATCTCATACAGCCAAACACGATCTGCCGCTCGTTCTTCAAAATCAGCTTTTAACTCAGTCCAAACCGCAACGTAATTGAGTGCTTCAACCCCTGCCACTTCCTGAGCTACCTGTTTTAGTGCTTGAGTAGTGCTGTATTGAAAACTATCTCGGAGATATTGTTGATAGTTCGATTCTAGGTTGTGAACTTTGGTATAGATATCCAGAAATATTGATAAATAATCATTTTCGCTACTTGCTAATAGTCGGATCGCTTTTTGTTTCTTATCGGATAATTGATGAATTTGGTTGATGGCTGTCGTAAATTCCCGTTCAAATCGATCGTTTCCGCGAACTAGCCAGTCTTTTAGCCCTGCTGGTGTTCCCTCAAGTTTATTGCACCAAGTATCGGCGATCGTTAGGAGCACATTCACTAAATTTTCAGCCGCAAAGTAATTCTCATGACAATCGACGGTTAAAGTTGTAACGAACGCATGACGAATGATATTAGCTTGAAGATTGGCTTGAGTTGCCACAGATAGCTGAATGCCATCCCAGCGGTTTTTATGGAGATCGATCGAGATCCCATCAGTCAATAACTCATAGCCGATTGCACAATTATTTGGGGTATCTTCATCGGCTTGAAATCCAACTACACCTCGAATATCGTCAGCGGCGGATTGATGAAATTTGATTGTATACTCGCTGCCTAAAATTATGCGTTGAACATTTAGTAAATTTAGGTTTCTCGGCTCATCACTGTAGAACACAATTCGCTCGGCTAAACTTTGACCGAGAGGATCGCAGTTTAAAATACGACAATCGGCAGTAAATGTATAGGCAGGAGTTGATGTCTGGCGGATCGGCTCGATCGTTACCGCATTAATCGGCACGGCAGAGGTAGAATGTGCCAGTTGAAAAGTATCCTGTGGCGCACTGAAGGAAGGGTCGCGCGATGGAGTTAAAGTTTCTGTTACTGAATTACACCACCAAAAGGAAGAGTTATAATCTTTACTAAACTGAGTTGGCTTAATCGTGGTAGGACGATAAAATTCTAGCGATCTACTACTTTGCGGAATAATTGAGACTTTTTTCAACGCCCGCTTTGGTAAATTAGCTGTATTAGGTGACTTGTGAATCCGGCTAAATTCATAATGGTTGCTTAGATTAATTAGATTAGCCTCTCCTGCCGAAAGTTCGGGAGGAATCCAAGTAGAACCGTCGCCACCACGAAACGTCACCTTACCTGGGATAGTTTCACTAATTGCCAAACTAATACTTTCAGAATTAAGTGATTTATTCGGATGTCGATTGTCCGGTCGATAATCGACTCTGACTTCGGGTAAATTAATATCAGAAAATAAATTATCGGGTAAATGTTTGCTCAGGAGCTTCCGCGCCTCAACGTGAGAATTAGGATGGCGATCGAATTCGGGATGTAATGCTTTCATTAATCCAGCATGAAAGATACTCCATAACAGTCCTTCATTTTCATTACCCAAGACGCTGGCAATGGCATCATCAGCAATAGCAAAGGTGTTTTGAAGATAATCTTTAAACTCTAGCAGCGAACCCAAGTCGGCGGTTTGTTCCATCAAGTATTCATACCCTGACAGATACAATCGACTTAAATCGAGTTCGATCCCTTGGCAACTGGCACGATAAGCTAACCAGTCAAAGAGAGTATAAAACCCATGAATTCTCTGTAGATAGCGATTTTGTGGATTCAGCGGGAGTTTGTTAAAAGTCGGATCTGTCAGGAGATGTTCGTTGCGGAACAGGAATAAATCAGTGGGCTTATAGGGACTCAATACTGTCACGATAATCGGGCGCGTCCCGACTTGGCGACCCCCTCGACCCTTACGTTGCACGAAACTAGCAACGTTAGTAGGGGCTTGATATTGCAGTACGCACATCAAATTCTCGTCATCATAGCCGACCTCTAACGCGCTGGTAGTGATTACCAGATCATCATTTGGCTCGATGGCTACCGAACGATCGCTCCCCGATTTGCGAACGATCTTCAGCGGTTCGCGACGGGCTTTTCCTTGTTGACTCAGCACCCACCAGCACTCACCCGCTTGGAATAAGGGACAATTTAAGTCAGGTTGCCCGCTACTTTCACAGTTACAGTTATGTTGGAAATTCTGACCTAAGAAATTGGGGAATAGTTGTCGATTATAGGGAGGAAAGCGATAGACATATAGCGGAATAATATCCATCGGTCTGTCGGCAACCGCTCTTGATGAATGAATTTGGCGTTTTTCTTGTTGAGTTTTTTTAACTTTCTCTGCATCTTGCATTTGATACAACCACCGACCGACAATATCTAAGGATTGTACGAATCCAAAAGTGCGATAGCGTCCCTCAGATGGCTGTGGCATGGTGTGGAGTACGCACATTGCTGTTTGAATCAAGGTAGAGATCACAGCAGTATCTTCATTTTCCTCAGCCCGCACGAACAGATACCGTTCGGCTCCGATGGTTTGCATTTCATCTTCTTGCGGCGTTACTGGTACGATCCGAGTAACCGGAATCCCCGATAAATCCGAGAGAAATTGCTTGGGTTCGGCAATAGTCGCACTCAGTCCGATAAATGCCAGATTTGCCAACTCCTGACGATCTTTTTTACCCAGTTCGATTCGTGCCATCAATCGCCGGAGTAACAGTGCTACTTGAGTTCCCGCTGTCGATGTCTGAAGGTGGATTTCATCCAACATCACCACTGAAGGCGCACTAAACCGCTCGGTTCCAAATAGATATTGATACTTTGATGACAATAAACGGTTGTGAAGAGATTCGGTGGTGGCAATCAGTAAATCGGGCGGATGTTTTGCCATCACATCCCTAGCAAACTGAATGAAAGGATATTCTTTTTGACAAACAGGACAAACAAGATTATGAGGTTTGGATGGATATACTATTAACCTTTGTTTTTCCTTGTCACAGGTATGATTTTTTGTACCAACGCAGTGTGCAAAAGGAGATAAATATCCACAGTGTTCTTCACTAAAAGACCATCCGCGCATGGTAGATAAGCGTTTATTTACTTCATCTTTTGTACTCGTAAACTCTCTGCTTTCATAAACTGCCGCACCACTTTCCAATCCAATTGTTAAGGTTGGAAGATGAGATTTAACTAAAGCTTGATTCAAATGGAAAATATTTTCGATAAAATCGGCTAGTTGATTTTCTGAAAGGGCTACTCTGGGGTAAATGCAGATAGCTTTGATACCGACCTTTCCTTGCAAGGAGCGTTCTATCAGCATTTTTGCCAGAATTGGTAGAAAGAAAGCATTAGTTTTTCCCGCTCCGGTACTGGCTGTAACGACAACCCCTTTTTTAAGGTTAATTTGTTTCTCTAATTCGACGACATTTAAAATTTCCTGAAATGCCCGTTGTTGAAAGCCACTTATATTCCTAAGTTTAGGCAGGGCGCGATCGATAACTTCTAATAGAATTCGTGCGGCTTGCTGTTGTTCGACATTGCCATTGAGAAGTGGTTCGAGAGCCTTTTGCGCTTCAATATTTCGGCGCGGAACGCGGCGAGAAGCGACACTAAACTTGACATCAGCTACCAAACGCTTAGTTCTACTGATGCGATGCCTGGGTTTCTCATTATTCTGATTGACAATTCTTTGCCGCAGTTTAGAAATTAATCTGACTGTTTCGACAATGCGACTGCGAAAAATATAATCAGCGGGAGATTCATTGTTGTCAAATCTGATAATTTGTACCTCATCAGCGAGGTATGTTAGCGATCGACCGATCGCTTCTGCTCTATCCTCTGAAGTTAGTTCGATATCTGCTGAAGGTTGAAAGTTATCGATGACTTCAGAACCTGTCATCGTGACATCATAGATCCCGTAGGCAATTTGTTCGGCTTCTCGTTGCTCGATAAAGGTCAGAATTTCATCGGCAAGGCGTTTAATTTCGGGATCTATCATCATCGATGTCGGTCACTATCAAAAGTAGAGTCATTAGCAGAGTTTCAGTTTTCCAAACACAGATAGCCAGTACAACTAGATCGTCAGACCCTAGCTACTGTCTCTATTCCGTTGACCCATCCGCGAGCGAGCAGCCTTACGATGTGCTAGTAACTCTTCAAGAAGCTGAGTTTGTTGCTCTGGATTATTCCAATCTCGGATCGAACGCTCGATTGCAATGCTGACCAAATCTTGAACGGTTGGCGCAGCACTAGAATATTGACTTTCAAGGGAAAGTCGAATTTCCCGCAGACGTTGGTAAAGATCTGCTGAAACACGCACGTTTGAGGACAAGGTGATGGATTGTGAGAGAGCTTCTAAATTTTAGTCCCCTTGACAGAATACCTGCCACCATGTATACATGTATGCAAATTGAATAATAGTCAAATCCACCTACCTTGGAGTTATCATGCTGGAATTAATCGTACAGGGCGTACCCGTGAAGCGAGGAACGTCAGACAAGCAAGTCAGTTATGTTGCCAGCATGACTTTTGGAGACATAGCGAGGCTATTAGATGGCAATTATCTCTACGTTCCCAATCAACCAGACTTACCGGATTTAGCTCAACGCAAACTCAATCCAGCCCGAATTAAAGCCATTGCTATGTATATTTTGGAAAACTACCACAATGGGACGATCTTTTTCCCACCGATTTGTATCAATATTCAGCCCGCACCAATCTATAAAGATGAGCGAATTTTCCTGCCATATCAGTCCGTGGCTATGCGATTGACTGACGGACAACATCGCTGTTTTGGAATTCGTGAAGCACTAATAGAGATTAATCGCGAAGATGCGATGAAGTTTACAATCCTTTCTCAAATTGAAGTTGGCGTGCTGTTTTACTCAGCCCTGTCTTTAGAAGATGAACGGCAGGCTTTTCGCGATCAGAATTTACTCGTACAAAGACCCAGCGTTTCGCTTGCTCACTATTTCGATCGACGGTCGCCTGCTGTTTTAATAGCAAAAGAGTTAATGGAACGAGTTCCTCAATTTCAGAATAATGTCGAACAAATTGAAAATGGATTGAGTCCACACAATCCTAAATTAATCACCCTATCAACTTTAGTGACAGCAACTAAGTATACATTTCCCAATCTCAAAGGAATGACAGACTTGGATCTGAAGATTAACTGGGCAGTTAACTTTTGGCAAGCTTTAGCCAGTATTCTTCCTAACGATCCTTGGCAAGTTAAGAGTAAAGAAGAACGATGCCAACAAAGACAAGAATCATTATTAGTTTCAGCCGTTGTCTTTCAAGCATTGGGAATGTTGGCTCGCGATCTCTATTTAGAGAATGTACCAGAACAAGAGTTAGTTAAGTGGCTAACTCGACTTCAGGAGATAAACTGGCTCAAAGATAATGAATTTTGGAGAGAGCGGGGAGTGACTCAGGTAGGAGCTACGCGAGAACCAATTATTTCTAATACTAAAACTACAGTAAGTGCCTGCCATAAAACACTTCAGGAGTCAATTGGAATACTGCCAATCGACAGTTTAGTTTAGCTAAAGCAAGGGTTAATAACTAGCTTATTAAGTTTTTCTCTATTGGTGAATTAAGTCTATAGTTAGCCACCTCTTGGAGGGCATTCCAATTGGCAAATCTTTCGGGTTCATAACGAGCATCCCACCACAGCCAACCAGTCGAATCAGCCCAAACTTGATGTTTCCTCAAAACTTCTAGACGAGTTAAAGCTAGTCCAGCTAAAACAAAATCAGGACGACTCCAAGTCAGGAGTTCATCGAGTTCCTGAATGGACAAACTAAATTTTAGACCAGTTCTTTTTTTATGGTCTGGTTTTAGTAGCCCTCCTAGTGCGATATATTTATAACCAATATTGCGATACTCACTAATCAAAGGGGCAAGAAAGCTTTTGGGTGAATAATAGTGGATCGGGAAAGAATCTAGTAAAGGAGTTGTCTGTTCTTGCCAATTATTTAATGCGTTTCCAACTTGAACCACGCCAATTAAAGTATAGGTTCTCGGTTTAAGCCAATATTCTTCCCAGCTCAGACGAGCTAAATATAAAGATAGAATTGGTTCGTTAATAATGTCAGGTGCAAAAACATAATCGGGGCTAAATCGATCGCAACGATTTAGATATTGATTGATTTTTTCGCGGAGGTGAACTTCCGATGCTAACCTAACCTCTCTAACCCATCGATCTTGTTTAAACTCACAATAAATATCTTGATACCAAGGATTATTTTTATTAGCAAAGACACCACTATCGATTAAAAAAGGTTTGCCTAAATCTCTAATCCGGTAGAGTAGAGTATTATCGGAATGGGCTGGTGACAGAATTCCATATTCACCTTCCAGATTGGATAACTTTTTAAGTAATCCAGACCAATCTACAGAAAAAATAGGTAGAAATCGACCGTCCATGCTAATTTAGCCATGTAAATAACATATTTAAAATTAATTATAGGGCGATACTATCGGCATTATTCAATAATCCATTAAAGCGTTCGTTGAAAACATAAGTATTGTGAAAACCTCTGCGTCTATTGCGATCGTTGCCTCGAAAAATTACGACTTCAACACCTATATTAGAACAAATTTCACACCCACATTGCTTCCACGGACGATCTTCTAGCAGCACTCTATACATTTGGGCGTGCTTATTCATCCGTTTAGTTGCTTGAATCGAATCTACCTTGCCGTCGCGAGGTAATTCCAATAACAGATCGTATGCTGTCAAAGCCGCTAGAGTCTCATCGATTGCTAACTTTCCTTCATCAAACCTGCGAAGGGACGAGAGAGCTGCTTCTTCAAGCTGTTGTAGAGTTTCAATTGATGCAATACCTGCTTTAACTATGTTCTTAATTCGCAAGCTCCCACTTTTAGGAATTCGGACAGCAGCATAGGTTTTACCCGCAATTGTATGATAATTAGCAGTAGGATCTAACCAAGCTTTTCTCAGAGGACTAGCAGAATCAAAGCTATTTACTCCCAAATGACGAAAAATTGGGACGGCATTAAGCCTTCCTACCCCAAATAGATGGATTCTAGTGGTAGGAGTGAGGTGATGATAAACAGCCTGGAGAATTTCGATGATTTCTGGCGTGGGTGCCCTTGCTAGCCCTCCTAATGCGATATATTGATATCCCATCCCAATGTAACTTTTAACTGCCGCAGCATAAGATTCTGGACTCCATCCTTGCACTGCACCGATCGGTGTAAATTTATACGCTCCTTTTGAGTGTTCTTGAATGAATTCTTCAGCATTATTCATAGTCAGAGCGTAACGTTCTTCTCTAATTCCAGGCTTGGCAAATCCGCCCACAATGAGATGATCGATACTAACACCATAATCAAATCCTACCAGATCGTAGTACTCAATAATCTCTTTAGTTTGATAAGGTGGCTTCTCTTCTTGAATATAGCTAAAAGCTCCGCAATCTCCCATGACTTTACCAGGATACCGGATATAACTATGAACTCCGTTTTCTAATAGAATCTTACTTTTCTTCTTACTTTTATCGAAAACCACTCGTGAAAGCAGAATCCCATTGTAGTTAGGACGCTCGTAGATTTGATGAGCATAAATATCGTCATGATATGGATCTCTGTTTGGAGTATTTGCATCTCCAAGATAATCATAGTTAGGATCGACACGATCGTCCCATTCTGGGATAAAATACTCCATTCCTAGATCGTAATTAGCAGCAGGTTTAAGATCGGGAATCGATATACCCACACCTGTTTCAGAACGACCTAACTTTGATGAATATTGATGATACTGATAGAGATCGATTATTTTCATTGATTCTACCGGAGTAGCATCTAATAAATCCTCTTCTATTGGAATATTTAACTGAATCGATCGATCTTCAATGACTCGACTGAATAACTCAGGTCGTTTGTAAACTTCTGTGAGAATACTGGGATTCTGAATTACCGCCTCTGCAAATTTCTTAAACAAGAAACCTTTTAAGCCAACCAATCCATAACCATAGTGCTTGGCTTGAATGTTAGAAAGAATAAAAGCGACATTTTTTTTAACCTGAGAAGTTTTGAGATACTTTAAGCTTCCTGTTGAAGTTAAAAAGATCGTACTTTGTTCGTCACGACTAATTATCGGGAGTGTCAGCGCACGTAAATATTGTTCTCCAAGTAAAACAAAAATCAAATCGTATTTCTGCGCGATCTCTTCAAGATCGGTATGAACATTCAACGTCATCGCCCATCGATCGATCTCCTCGCTCGTCATAGTGTTAAACGTGACTTCGTAGGGAACGATTTTTTCCTCCTCTCCAATCAACCCATATGCTGCGGAGAGAATGATCAGATCGACTGCTTCAGCCCCACGAGCTTGACGTAAGATACTTATTCCCTCCATCAACCGCAAGTGCTGCGCTCCTGTATACATCTGTCCCGCAGGACAAAGATATTCAGCCAATTGAGCCGAACGGGATTGAAGTAACTCTGAATTTTTGAAGTCATCTAACTGGAGTTGGTTCTCAGGTTTAAATCGCTTTTCTCCAGTACAAGAGGTAACAACTAGAATGCGAGGGTCAAACATGAAATTTTCTAAAGGCGACGTAGAACTACCAGAATTTACATACTGTTTCGGATCGGTTCGCACGACACAAAAGGAGCATATTACTTTTGCCTAAAATTACGGCACAATTTGTCGCGCAAGCTGCGGGGGTTCGTCTAATGCTGCTAGCCGAGCGTATATTTCCTGGCAACGTTATTCTACAGGCTTCCGATCGAGATATCCAAATGTACGGATCTGATTTGCGATGATGTTCACGCAAAAATATATTGTCGTGAGCTTAATTTGCGCTAAAATTCTAGTACTTGTGGTAGCGTAGTTGTCACTACTGCTTGCCTGTAAATTTCATGCGATTGCCAGTATCCAAACCCATTTCAGTAACCAACGCATCTGAAGTCACTCGTTCTTGTTCAGATCTTCTGGCTGACTTTCTCCGACTGAAAATTTCTGCCAATACCAAGCGAAACTATAGTAAAGCGATTACCGATTTTTGTCGTCGCAACTATGACAGCGAAATATCAGAGCGGCTTCTGACTCGGTTTCTCTCCCTACAACAGCCAGAAGCCGTTTATCAAGCTTTACACTACCGACAACTACTTATTGATGCTAAATTAGCCCCCAGCACGATTAACGTCCGGCTCTCCGCTTTAAAATCCTTCGTCGATTATGCCCGTCAATCAGAACAGTGTAACTTTAATCTGGCTGACGTTGCTTGTTTAAAAGTCGAGAGCTACGGCGACACAACAGGGATTGAGGTAGCTGGGTTTAAAGAAATGCTGCAAATTCCAGATCGCACCACCATCAAAGGGATCAGAGATTATGCCATCCTGCGATTGCTTTGGGATAATGCCCTGCGCCGGAATGAGATTTGTAGCTTGGATGTGGGCGATTTCGACAAATCGGGTCGATTAGCGATTTTAGGCAAAGGCAAGATCCAAAAAAGTCAGATCGACTTATCATCAGCAACCACCATCGCGATCGCACAATGGTTAGCAGCCAGAGGCGATTATCGATCGTCAGATCCGCTCTTTAGCAGCCTAGATCGCCGTAGTAAGGGACATAGACTAGATGGCAGCACGATTTATCGCTTGGTGCGAGAGTTCAGCACAGCAGCCGGAATTGATAAGGTAGTTTCTCCCCATCGCATCAGACACAGTGCCATCACTGCCTACCTCGATGCCAGCGATGGAAATATTCGAGCCGCTCAAGGACTAAGCCGTCATGCCAATCTCAATACACTCAATCGCTACGACGATAATCGCCATAAATATCAAGCGATCGCTACTAATACTTTGGCAGATCTAGTTTAAATTTATCCCGCATCTGAATATTATCCAACAGATCCACCTCTCAAATCGGAGTGGATCTGTTGGCTTTTCGATCGAAAACCTCAAAATTTGGGAATCGGCTCTAACCGATGTCTGGTATAAACTATAGGAAAAGCATATACCGCTAATACGACTTAGCGGTATATTTAAAGAAGCCCCGAAACAGTGAAGATTTTTCAGCGAAAGATGTCGAGTATGAAATTTTCTAAATTACTCAGACGATCGATCGCCAAACTATTCCCAAATTTCACGGCGTGCAGCTATGGATCGACCCACTACTTCAATCACTACCACCGCCACTTTCATCCTCGATGCCAATGAATTAATTAGGGTATTTACCAACTTCCTCCAATTCGATGTGGCTTCCGGTGGTGCTAGTGCCGAAACCATCCGCACTTACTGGTGCGAAGCGAAACAGTACTTGCTCTGGTGTGAAGCCAATCAACTCCAACCCCTAACTGTGACGCGGGATGCGATTAAAATCTACCGTCATCATCTCGTCCAACAAAAATATAAACCCGCTACCATTTCCCTTAAATTAGTTACCATCAGTCGGATGTACGATGCAGCGATGGAATATGGACTGCTCTCTCAAAACCCCGTCTGGGGCGTAAAAGCACCCAAACGACGCGGCGATCCGGCTGACTCGATTACCTATCTCACTGCGACTGAAGCCTCCACTTTACTCCAAGCTCCACTGGCTAAATCTACCCCAATCAAAGTTCTCCGCGACCGCTTCTTGTTGGGGTTGATGACATTGGAGGGGGTAAGATCGATGGAAGTTTATCGAGCTAATGTGGGCGATATCGTTCGCTCTCCCACGGGGGTCGGGATTACCGTGATGAGCAAGCGACAACAACGAGTCGTACCGCTGATTCCCGACTTGGTGGATTTACTAGACCGTTATTTACTCGCTAGGAGGCAGGCTAAATTTATTACTACCGCTGTCACGCCGCTATTTATCAATCTCCATCATCCGCGCCATCAAATCGACCCAGACAGAGAAGATCGTCGTCTCTCCAGACGGGGAATTAGATTCGTTGTCGATAGCTATCTGACAGAACTCAACCTCAAGCATGGGGATGGACGGACTCTCTCAGCCCACTCTCTACGGCATACAGCGGGGACTCTCGCGATTCAAAATGGGGCATCTTTGCGCCAGGTGCAGGATTTATTGGGTCATGCCGATCCCAAGACGACGGCAATTTATACGCATATTGGGGATCGGTGGACGAATAATCCGGCTCTCAAGTTGGGGATTAACCTCAATCCCGATGAGAAGGTGATGGAATCCTAACCCTTGCAAAATTTATGATATAAGTGAAATATTTTAGACTCAAAAATATGTCAGAGCGATCGTCAGAACGAGAAAATTATCCGATCGCCCCAGATAGCTATATTACGATCGGCAATCATCAATCCCAACGTGGAAATTATCCCAGTGCCTTAGCTGCTTATGACTGCGCCGTGCGACTCGATCCTAGTTATGCCAAATCTTATAACTATCGCGGTTCGTTCAAGTATGCTTCCTTGGGTGATATCCAGGGTGCGCTGGCAGATTTCGACTTAGCTGTTCGATTCGACCCTGACTACGCCGTTGCTTATGCCAATCGGGGTTTGCTTCGGTATCAGCAATTGGGTGATATTCCTGGTGCCTTAGCCGACCTCAATCTATCGATCGTGCTGAACCCCTATGATGCTTCGACGTATACCACTCGCGGTTTGATTAAATATGACATCCTCGATGATGTTGAATACGCTCTAGCAGATTATGACTCAGCCATCGAGAGCGACCCAAATTTTGCGCCTGCCTATAACTGTCGCGGCTTGTTAAAAAATGTCAAATTAATGGATATTTCAGGTGCCCTGGCTGACTACGATCGTGCCATCGAGCTAGATCCTACATTATCTGAAGCTTATTATAATCGCGGTACGCTCAAGCATCAGGAACTAGGCGATCCCGTGGCGGCTTTAACCGATTACGATCGGGCGATTTCCCTCGCTCCCAATTTAGCTGCTGCTTATTTTGCACGGAGTTTGCTCAAACGCAATCTACAAAGGTGACGTTCGAGGAGCTAATTTCGATCTGGATCTCGCAGGAGGTCTTTTGAACTATTCCGTCGGAAAATTGGGAAGCCAGAAAATCAGATAAATAATTGCTCGATCGTTGCCTATGCTTCAACAGCCTCTTGAATCTCGTCTTTGGCGGGCTTGATCTTTTGCTCGAAGACTTGAATTCCCGCGATCGCTATTTCCCATCCGTCCGCGCCTTTTTGAAGTTGCCCAGAGATCGCGCCGATCCAATGCTCTAGTTGTGCTGCTGTGGCTGCTGCTTTTCTCAAGCTCTTGGCATTCAGGATTGCGCTGAAGACAGTCCCACTTTCATCTGTGAGTTTAACCCGAACCTTTTTATCCGGCAGTGGTTCTGCTTCCGGCATCGACCCGTCAAACTTGAGCGTAATTTCTTTTTTGAATAGCTTGGCTTGGGATGCTGCTTCTATCATGGTGGTTCGATACTCAACAAAACTCTATCATAAATCCGATCGAGTGTCGATCGAAAACGACTTTTTGGGGTATTATTGATAAAGCACAATTTTTAATCTAATTATATTAGGTCAAATCTGTCAAATAGTCCCCATTTACTAGGGCGCAACAACCAAAGCCCGGAACGGATGTCCCAGGCTTCGATATAGTACTTCTACCATCTGCTTCTCCAAGATGAATGTTTTCGCCGACAGAATCTTGAAGTCAGTATGGTATCAGTTTATCATGTATTTTTTAAATTTGCTAATGTTTTAAGTAAGTTTCCTAAAAACTCCCGACTTTGTAGTGTAGATGTTGTCATGGATTACCATAGCCAGTAATTATGTATTGATAAGATCGGTCGAGCGGTGGATTAAACCTCTTACACCAATTTCTTCTATACTCCAACATCATCGATCGAGCTTCAATTGGTTCGGATTAGACTTAGACACCAGCCCGATAAACTAATATCTGCTGCCGATCGTCGGGGCAAAGAAGTATTAATCTTGTTAGATGCCCTAGTTGTAAGCCACTACAACTAGGAACGATGAAACTCGAACTCTACACCGAATTATCAAAGCTATTTTATCTCGGATATAGATTTATCAAAGCCGATAACACCGATACCCCCAACTGGGTAACGATCGGTAAGCATCCGCTCAACAGTGGCGGATTTATTAAGTATTACGGAAGTCTACTTTTTCTACTGGGCGTAAGTTTTGGTGCCCAGACGCGGTATGCCATGCTCGATATCGATATCGATAGTCCATACCACCCAGCTAACAATCGTCAAGCTTTCCAGAAATTACTCGACGCGCTCAATCGGGTAGGCTTAGTATACCCTGTATTCGTCCGCAGTTCTAACAGCGGTGGTTTGCACGTCTACTTTTTCTTCCCTCGTCCGCTCAAAACATTTAACGTTGCCACATTGATGCACGTTACTCTGATTAATGCTGGATTTGTGCCTAAACCTGGACATTTGGAGCTTTTCCCCAACCCTAAAGCTCATACTGACACTCCAGGTGAATATAGCAACTATCGAGCGCATCGATTGCCAGTCCAGCCAGCATGTGGCTCCTGCATGGTAGACGCATGGGGAGATCCCATTATGAACCTCGAAAGTTTAACCCATGAAGGTCAGGTATTGATGTTTTTGCGCGAAGCTGAGAAATCCGCTCAAGCTCACAGCGCGTATATCGAACAGATCGAAGCAAAACTCGACTGGACGTACACCCTTTATACGCAGAAAATTGATAAATACCAGCATCCACAATCTGGGCTGAGTGAAGTCGCTCAAGAATGGAAGGAGAACCTCGAATTGAGCATGATGGTAGGCTGGACTGGATATCATCAGACAAACATTATCCTCCCCCTATTCGTTGCCTATGGCATCGTATTTATGGGCTTAGATGATAAACAGAAATTATTCGATTGGATACATACAAATGTATTGACGACTAGAGGTTACAAAGAATACTGTAGACATCAACATGAGATCGACAAACGGATTTGGGCCTGGGTCGATGGTACCCTAGACAGTGAATACTATGTGAAATACTGTGGATTTCCGCCACGGAAAGGGATTTCCGTCCATAAATTAATCAAACATCTCCAGCAGAAGGGGCGCAAACCTAACGAGCACAACCAAAAACTTGCCGACCGAACCTTCGAGCAATTACAGGGCGTAGTCAAGGTAATTGGCACGTTACCATGCCTAATCGTCGAACGAATTGCTGTAATTCAAGCGAAATACCAAGAACTGTTTGGTGCCAAAATTTCTAATAATACGTTGTATAAGAAAAACTACTTACCCTTGTGGAATGACAAAAATACAATAGTTACACTTGTCAGTTCTCTAACTAGTATGGAATCGATAGAACATAGTTTAGATAACACATTTACAGCCTCAAATCTTGAAGCAGAGACTTCTCTTATAACTGCTATAACCCCCTTTGATATTGAGGTTTCGCATACTATTTCAACATATGAAGTTTTTTCCCTCAGCTCCAATACTGAGCAGATTATATTCTCTGAGGTTCAAGATATTAATTTAACTACAGATGAATTATTAAATTTAGAACCACATTTACTAGTAGAATTCTCACCCGATCTAATTCAGTCTGAATCTCGTTCTGAAATCTTACGATTCGAGTCACAACGACCTTTATCTGACTCAGATCTTGAAGTTCTATCTAACTCAGATCCCGAACCTTCTTGCTTAGAAGCCTCATCTGATATAAGTATAGCTTATACTCAAGCCGCTGCGAAAAATTCGCCAAATAACATAAATGAAACTTATCGGTCTACAGTGGAGATTGCCCGTGAGATCCGTGCTTGTCACCTTCAACCAGACGATCGCTTGTTGCTGGAACTGCTGCATCATCCCTCGATCGAATCGATCGAGCAGTTGCTAGAACTAGGTAGTCGGTTACTGGATGCGAAATCTTGGACGGATGTGGAAGATCTGGCTGGAGGTCTTTCACCCGCCTGGAAACAAGATTTGTGGAGTACCTTTACCAATCGGGAGCGAGCGATCGTTAACGCGCTCAAGGCTCAAAGTGAAGTCGAGTTAGTTGCTGTTGCCTTGCCAGATGACAATGCAGAAGTGACAAAAACCGCCGAGAAAGTGCCTCGGAAATCCTTTGGACTAGAAGACGTGGTTCGGGCAGTTACGGGGCTGGTGGGACGAATTAAGCGGATCTATAAGTATAGTAACGAGCCATACGCGATCGAGGACGATCTCGGTAAAATTCATCGATTCAGCGAGGAAGATCTGTTTCCGACTTAACCGAATCGGTATTTTGCCATAACGGTTTATATGCCGATTTATATAGAGTATTATTGGAAATTTTAGAACCGAACATTTCCAGCGATCTAGACTGAATTAATTCGATCCGATCTACCATTTGGAGTGGAAGCTCTTCGATACTGGCTAAGATTGCTATAATTCGCTCTCTGGTTCGATCGGCAACTTCGTCATTATGTGTATTAGCTCTACTTGTCGATAGTTTAGGTGGATTGAGCTTGAATTTCTGGGGAGCTTTTTTACTCTTTTTGGGGCGTTGTTCTGGAGTAGCTTTGGAAGTTTTACGAACTGGCTCGACTGCCATTTCAACAAACTCAAATTGCCCAGTGGTGAGATCTAAATTAACTTCGATCGATACGTGGAATTTGCGTTCTGATTTATGTTCGGAGGCAGAATCGACGTTGCCAATTTTAATATTGCCGATAACCGAACCCATCGCTCGATAGATCCGTTGCCCGATATCTAGTTGGGCTGATTCTTGTGCTTTTCTAGAGATTTTTTGTGAGGGCAAATTTTTCTTTGTCTGCGAACGTTTCGCCACATTCGATTGGGGTGGAGGTTGCCGTACCGATTCTGACTTGTCCTCGATTGCGGTAGCTACTGTCCTCATGAACTTATACCTCTATCTCTGAATGACTTTATTTTAATGCTTACCATTCCCAGCGTTCGTGCAGCCCTTTTAACTATTATTTATTAATCAGAAGTGGAGTCTCTCTAAACTATCAAAAATTAGCTTCCAGCAGTTTTTTAGTAATATTATTTAGTTCGACAACTCGACCTCTCATCTATTATAAACTATCCATCGACTCTACCGATCTACTTACATCGTTAACAAGACTGTAACTTGACTAAGATTCTTTGCCCAGGCGATGCCAAAGCCGATAATGGCTAAAGTAGCCTAACACGCCAAAAATGTCAAAGTACATTTCAAACCTTCGCCAGAAATAACTTATAACTCATTGTGTTAGTGCTGACGATTGTGGTTTGTTCTCGACAGTGGGAAGGTGGATGGGAATTTGGGCGAGCGTTTCACTCTGGGTGGGTTTGCTGGTATCTTTAGCCGATAGACTCGAACCGCTGGCGATTCTCCAGGGGAGAGGCTCCGCCAACGAGTTTAATTCCTGTTGACGCTCGCCCGCCTGCTCTTGCGGCACTGCCTCGTTATAACCGCAAGGATGCTCTAACACGGTATAACCAGCCGCGCTTAGATACTTCCTAGTTAGTGCATCCACTGCGTTACCATCGCCAAACACGATCGTCGCCCCAGATTTGCGTGCGGCTTTGAGTAAAGGCAGGTATTCCTGGTGAAAAAATGGCTCTAAGTTTTGGCGAATCACAGTCTTCCCGTCAAATCTGTTGCCAGTTACCAATACTGTATCGGTGGACTCGTACTTGCTCGTGTTGGCATTTTCCCCATACGCTTCGGTGTAGAGTTCCACTCGCGACGGTTGGGATAACAGGCTTTTACCGATATATTTATTGGCGGCAAAGCCCATCGCTACATCCAGCGTCGCCCGTGCTGGTAAATTGGCGAGGTTCTGCGTGCTGTAGGTACTCAGAACTTTATTAATTGCCGCACCCCGCTCGTCATAGTTATAGCTATAGTGACGGTAATGCTCCCGCATATAGCTTTCTAAATCGGCAGTAGGTACGACGGCAGCATAAACTTTACCAGCACGAGTTTGGGGGGCACTACAGTCGATTTTGACTGGAGATTCGCCCATATTATTGACAAATCGATCGCGCAAGTATTCAGCCCCAAAGTAGAAGACGGTATGCTGACGATTTGCACTCGTTCCCACCTTGGCGTGGAACCGCGCCTTAGCTTCCGCGCCGATCGCTGCAATCTCTACAGGCAACGGTTGCAGCTTGTCGATCTCGATCTGGGGCGCGATCTCTACTCCACCTGCATTTCGCAACCAGACACCTAAGTCTTGAAGATTTTTGCCGACGATCGGGCGTACCACCCGCGCTGCTGCAAGTTCGCGCTGGTAGGCTTCGAGATCGAGCGGCTGCTGGAGCTGGGGAGAGAGTAACTTGGCGAGGCGACTGATGAGCGGATCGGCTTTACTACGCCCTTGCTTTATAGCTTGAGGATCGACGAGCAACACGCTATAACCGCGCTGGTACTCAGCTCGATAGTTCGGATGCGGATTGGTGTCAGCAGTGTATAGCGTATAGGGAATGCTGGCTCGTTTGCCATCACCCTGGAGCGATCGCTCGACTGCTGCTAAATCTTTAGCTGGAGTGCAGATTTGATAGCGATCTCGTAGCTCCACCCGCTCGTTAACGATCGTGGGAATTTTGGTTTGCGTCACTAGCAGCGGATTGGAACTTAGATCGTCAAGTGCAGCAATTCGAGCGCGATCGAGCGGCTCTTTCGATCTAGTTTGATAGATTTTATCGGCTTGCGAAATCTCCCACACTGCATTACTAAACAGTTTGTCTGGTGTGGGTATTTCCAGGCGGGTTTGAGTTTTAACGACTAACGAACGGGGTTGGGGGATAGGTAATGGTTCGGCTTGAGTTTTGGTAGCGATATCCCAACCATATTCGTGGAGGAAGCCTGCATCTTGCGCCGATTTGGTCGTCACCTCGCCTAATTTAACTCGCCCTGCTGATGTTTCGCGCACCAGATCCCAACCCAAAGTCACGGGTTCGCAGGATGAAACTTGGCGCGAGAAATCGGTTTTGACGAAATAATCGGGAAACCCTTCGCGAATCTGGTTCCCGTTTTTATCGACAA
>NZ_PVWO01000365.1 GCF_003003845.1 Chamaesiphon polymorphus CCALA 037
AGAAAATATTAAAAAAAAGTATCGTAATTGACCAAACTCCATTTTCCTGTTGGATAATTTTAGCTATCATAAAGATAAGTAAAATTAATCAGTAGTATAACGGGGATCGTAGTAATGATGGAGCGAGCAATCTGGAGCGAAGCACAAGAAATAGCTGTATATCGTCCCGGACAAAAGGTAGAAGTAAAATCTCGATCGGGAATCGTAGATACAGTCATTGCTTACGACCCCGACATGGTACCACCAATAGTGCTAGCTAACGATCCCCAGCCGCGCTACCCAGAAGAATTAACTTTAATCTCCCAGCCAGGAACGAGCTTCAATTGGTTTTTACCGTGGTCTAAATCTCATAAAGTTACCGTTAGTACCCAGAAGGTCACCAGCCATCATTAAACCAACACCAACGATAAATCCCCAGCCCGATCGCTTTCAACCGCAATCGGGCTTATTTTTGCTTCAGCTCCAGCAACAATAAACCACCCATCCATCCATCCACTCATCCAAGCGAGTCGCCTAAAATATTAAAATACAATTGCGAATTGTAACGTAGCTATGCCAGAGGGGGGTAGTTTTCTGCAATACTGGTAAACCGATAAAAGAATTATGTTGGGACGATCTCATGCGGGATGCTGTAACAAATCTCATTAAAACTTACGATATAACAGGTCGTTATTTAGACCGGAATGCCATCGATAGCTTAAAATCCTATTTCGATACTGGCACGGCGAGAATTGCTGCGGCAGGCGTAATCAACGCTAATGCAGCTTTAATCGTCAAGAAAGCGGCTTCGCAGTTATTTGAAGAATTACCAGAATTAATCCGTGCTGGTGGCAATGCCTATACCACCAGACGTTATGCTGCTTGTCTGCGGGATATGGATTATTATCTTCGGTATGCTAGTTACGCGATCGTGGCTGGAGACACGAATGTTTTAGATGAGCGCGTCCTTCAAGGCTTACGGGAGACTTACAACTCTCTAGGCGTTCCCATTGCTCCGACGGTGCGTGGGGTTCAAATTATGAAGGATTTGGTCAAGGATTTACTAGCTACGTCTGGTGTCGCCGATACTAGCTGTGTAGATGCACCATTCGACCATATGACTCGTGAAATCAGCGAACGAGATATCTAATCTCGATCTACCAATTCTAGCCATACGGATGCATCTTTTTCGATCGCATAGTTCGCTAATTGTAAGAGTAAGACATCTAGATCTAAAACGGTAAAGCTCCAGCGAGGGAAACCCACTGGAGTATTTTGCTGTGAGAGCAACATAGTCGGCGAGAAGATACTCAGCTATTTAGCGATGTTAGGCGTGTTAGAATCTATCGAAAAATACAAAAAAGCGATCGCAGCTCGTGGTTAATTGATAACGGAGTTAGCGATCGCTTTTTTGAGAAATTATGTAGAGGTTAACTCGGAATGATTGCCACCATTCGATCGAGCGAAAACCGAGATCCGAGGATCTCGGTTAGCAGTTATTAAGCGGCTGGCTCTTGAGCGACAGCAGTTAGACTGTCAAGTGAGAGCGGAATAAAATCGCAGGTACTAGTCAACCCCAATAACATTGGTTCGTTAGGGTTGATAATCTTACCAGTAATGCCGCAGCGTTCTTCGGCATTGGCAGTTGCTGCTACAGTAGCGCGGATATCTTCAGCCGTAAATCGATGACGATAATCGCCAGATTTTTGCTGTACGTATTTCCACAAAACTTCGCGGATCAATGCTTGATAACCTTGATGTCCAGAAATTTCTTTGAGCCGTTCTTTAAGTTCGCGTTCTAGCCGAATGCTAGTAACCTCCATTTCAGTGGTTGGTGTCCGCTTGAGTGTATGCATTAGTTAGTTGCTCCGAGCACTTAGATAAACAGGGTGGTGTATTTAGTGTAGTATTTTTTGCAGTAAATAGCAAATATTTTCCAAACTTTAACTAATTATTTAGCATTGATGCATATTTTTATTATTTTTCTGCATCAAATGTTACGGAATTTAGTCGATCGTTACTG
Organism: Chamaesiphon polymorphus CCALA 037; assembly: GCF_003003845.1. Classification (GTDB taxonomy): domain Bacteria; phylum Cyanobacteriota; class Cyanobacteriia; order Cyanobacteriales; family Chamaesiphonaceae; genus Chamaesiphon; species Chamaesiphon polymorphus. Next base: position 2,003 of record NZ_PVWO01000365.1, read on the forward strand.
TAAGCATTATCTATAGCCGCTCTTCAGTAGCAGTCGATCTCAGTGATTGGGGACAGAGATCGCCACCAAGCGATCGGATTAAAAATTTCTGGAGAGAATTGTCGAGTCACAGCCGCGATCGCCGACACGAAAGATTTGACTTAAAAGTAGGTACAGAGAGAGTTGTAGGCTCTAGAGGGACGCCGTGGTTTCACTCGATCTAGAATCATTATTTCTGCCATCCTCACAATTTCCTCACAATTATTCTCTAAGCTACAGCGAGGAGACAGCAGTCTAAACTTCCTCCATACTGTGACGATTTATGTTGAAATTGATATATACAGAAACAGATTTACATATAGAACTGCTCGATTCTGACATCGAGGATTGGGTCGAGCAACGGCTAATCTTCGCCACGAGTACTGGTCAAACGCTGTACGTTAGCTCGGAAAAAGCTGCTTTTTTACTACCAGAGGTAGTTTGCGAAGCTACTGCAATTAGTTTTTATCTCGATCGACAACCAGAAAACAGTGTAACCGTCCATCGGTGCGATCTCGATCGAGTGGAAATCGGACTCAGCGGATATTGGCTGGCAACTAACGTAGATAGCTCTGAAGGGATCTTTGTCTCGCAATTGACCGAGAGAGTAGAGCTATATTTATGGCAATTGTGGTGCAGTGCCAATAGTCGATCGGTTGCTAGCGATGGAGTAGTGGGGTAGCAACAACTGGGTATAGTAAAACAATAGCAGAAAATAGGCAAATTGACTCTGGAGGGTATCCGCCAGCTAAATTTACTCGTAGATCGATCTTCTGCCAGTTGCCACTAGCCCATGTTATTTTTAAGATCGTTTCCCCTGCTCGGTTGCTGACTTGAAAAAACAACGCCTGGATTTACTGCTAGTAGAAAGAAACCTGTGCGAATCTCGCCAGTTGGCGCAACGCTGGATTCAAGCGGGAGAAGTCCGAGTCAACGGCGAGATTGTCGATAAAGCGGGTGCGGCAATTTTACTCACAGCAACAGTCGAAGTCAAAACTAAAGCGAGATTTGTATCGCGTGGCGGGGAAAAACTAGCCAAAGCTCTAGAAACATTTGCTATTGCAACACTCGATCGCATTTGCCTCGATGGCGGTATTTCTACAGGCGGTTTCACTGATTGTTTATTGCAAGCAGGTGCCAAACAAGTCTACGGCATTGATGTCGGTTACGGACAAGTAGACTGGAAACTGCGGACAGACGATCGAGTAATTTTGCGCGAACGGACGAATATTCGACATCTGACACCCGCCGAACTTTATGGCGAGCCAGTCGAGGGTGTCTATCCAGTGCCGCTACCTGACTTAGGGGTCGTCGATGTTTCCTTTATTTCGCTAAATAAAATTTTACCAGCATTAGCCCTGTTGCTGGCACCGCCAAAAGAACTCGTATTGCTAGTTAAACCGCAATTTGAGGTGGGTAAAGGCGCGATCGGGAAGAATGGAGTAGTCAGAGATTTAGCAGCCCAAGCTGGGGCAATTTCGGGGGTATTAGCAGCAGCACAGGGTTTAGGCTGGTATTTTCGGGGCTTAACCTGGTCGCCACTAGTCGGCCCCGCCGGAAATATTGAGTATTTATTGTGGTTAAATACAAATGGTGATGAACCAGTAGCTGTACCAGATGCAAGCGAAATTCGATCGCTAACTGAATTGGCACGACAGGCATTAAGTTAGGTTTTAGGCTTTAGGCTTTAGGCTTTAGGCTTTAGGCTTTAGGCTTTAGGCTTTAGGTTTTAGGTTTTAGGCTCTAGGATTTTGGATTGAGATATTACCCATTACCCATTACCCATTACCCATTACCCATTACCCATTACCCATCCACCCATCCACCCATCCACCCCTTTCCCCTCCCCATATGGCAATCCAACTACGCGTCTACGTCCCGCCGCATCCATTAATCAAACACTGGTTGGGAATGGCGCGGAATGTCGAGACTACGCCCAAAATCTTGCGTCAAACCCTGGCAGAATTGGGTAAGTGGTTGGCGTATGAAGCGATTAGGGAATGGCTACCGACGATCGATATTCCGATTCCGACACCGATGGCTGAAACTACGGCCACTTTCGTCCATCCCCAGACTAAACTAGCGATCGTGCCGATTCTGAGAGCGGGACTGACATTAGTTGAAGGGATTCAGTCTGTCTTACCCTTAGAGTCAGCAATTTATCACCTGGGAATGGTGCGCGATGAAGAGACATTGCTTCCAAGTTGCTATCTCAATAAATTACCCGATCGCTTCGATCCAGAGACGCGGATTATCATTGCCGAGCCGATGCTAGCAACTGGCGGCACGATAATGCAAGCAATGACTGAACTAGTCAGTAGAGGCATCGATCCGGCATACGTGCGGATTATTGCAATTATTGCCGCACCCCCAGCCTTACAAAAGCTGAGTGAGGTTTATCCCACCCTGAGTATTTACGCGGCGATGATTGACGAACATGTCAACGAGGTTGGTTTTATCGTTCCTGGTTTGGGCGATGTTGGCGATCGAGCGTTTGGAACCAATTAATTTAGAGGGTAGAGGGTAGAGGGTAGAGGGTAGAGGGTAGCAATTCATATTCGTCGTGACAATGGTGATGTGTCCGTGCGTCCTTTTAACAATGCGCCTCTGTTCGAGACAGACGGCAGGTATATAGTCTATCTTCGATAGGGCATCATAAATTATAGAAGCCCTACCCCCACTCTCTACCCTCTACCCTCTACCCTCTAATTTGCACTACCGTCGTTTTGGCAAAACTAATCTCTCACTCTCCGCATTCTCCTTGGGGACAATGCGCTGTTTAGCCGATCCGGAAATAGCTTATCGCACCGTGCGTAGAGCTGTAGAACTGGGAATCAACCATCTAGAGACAGCAAGAGGATACGGACAGAGCGAACGATATTTGGGACTGGCTCTTCAACGCGAATTACCAGTCGATCGATCGCAATTGTATATTACAACCAAGTTGCCACCGACACCCGATCGAGGGTTGATGGCAGAGTGGATCGATACATCTTTAGAACGGTTGCAAGTAGATTACATCGATTGTGTGGGCATCCACGGGATTAACACTCCAGAACATTTAGATTGGGTAGCAAATGGCAGCTATCCGGCGATTTTAGACGCGATCGAGTGCGGTAAGGTCAGACACATCGGTTTCTCGACTCACGGTAGCTTAGAGCTGATTTTAGCGGCGATCGAGACGCAATTATTTGAATTTATCAACCTGCATTATTATTACTTTTACCAACGACTGGCACCTGCGATCGAGTTGGCGAGTAAATACGACATGGGGATATTTATTATTTCCCCTGCGGATAAAGGTGGCAAACTCTACACCCCACCGCCAAATTTAGTAGATTTGTGCGCACCACTAACCCCGTTAGCATTTAATTATCGCTGGCTGTTGGCAGACGATCGAATTAGTACGCTCAGTTTGGGTGCGGCTAATCCTGAAGAACTCTATCCCTCAATAGATATCGCCGATGCTAACTATCCACTGACGGCTGATGAAAAGGCAATTATCGATCGATTGGAGCGGCAATTACAAACTAGTCTCAATACCGATTTATGCAGTCAATGTTATGCTTGTTTGCCTTGTCCCGCACAAATTAATATCCCCGAAGTATTGAGATTGCGAAATCTAGCAGTTGCTTATGAAATGACCGATTATGCGCAATATCGCTATCAGATGTTTGAAAATGCCGGACATTGGTTTCCAGGCATGAAAGCCAATCGCTGTAATGAGTGTGGCGATTGTTTGCCCCGTTGTCCGCAAGAGTTAAATATTCCGCAACTATTAACCGATGCACACCAGCAGTTGCATACTCGTCAGGGTAGGAGATTGTGGGATTAGTTGGTAGTTGGTAGTTGGTAGTTGGTAGTCGATAGTTGATAGTTGATAGTTGGTAGTGAACTCAAGTGTTCGCCCATCCACTCATCCACTCATCTACCCATCCACCCATCCACCCATCCACC
>NZ_PVWO01000366.1 GCF_003003845.1 Chamaesiphon polymorphus CCALA 037
GGTAAAATGGGCAGGGCGCAGGGGGGGAGAATTGCGAGGATGGTTAGGAAGAAATAGTCGATCGATATCGTCTGATTGATTTTCTAAGGTCAACTTTAATTAACATGACTATAACAATCTATTTTTGGCTTCATCAATCATTCTCTCTATCTCTTGAATGTTGGTTATCGCCGAACCATCAGGTTTTAATATAATCGCTTGAATAAAGTCAGAAATCGCACCTTGATAATCCTCCGAATAATATCTACTAATACACCGATTAATATAGACATCTGAAAACTGAGGATCTAACTCGATCGCTGTAGTGTAATCTAGATTAGCATCGATAAAATTGAATCGATTGTGTTGAATTAGACCTCTCCAAAAATATGAAGTAGGATGTTGAGTATCTAACTCAATCGCTCTGTCAAAATCAGAAACTGCACCTGGATGGTCAGGCAAAATATATTTAGCAATGCCTCGATTTCTATAATAATTAGCAATGTCAGCGTCTAGCTCAATTGCCTGCGTGTAGTCATCTATCGCACCTTTTATATCTGCGAATATATATTTAGCTTCACCTCGATTATTATAATAATTAGCAATATCAGGGTTTAGCTCAATTGCTTGCGTATAGTCATCTATCGCACCTTTCAAGTCACGTAAGTGATACTTACAAGCTCCTCTGACGTTGTAGTAATCCGCAACATCAGGATTTAGCTCCATAGCTTGTGTAAAGTCATCGATCGCACCCTGATAATTTTTGAGCTTATACTTAGCCACACCATCGTCAATGTAGTCGTTCAATGATTTTACAGAGGTCTTTATTGGTTTAGTCTTAGAACTCAAACTCGAACTATCTCGCTCTGGCGGTGGTTCGATAAGTATAGGTAATCGGGTGCTAGCTTCATCAAAATATTTCAATCTCGACCATAATTGTCGATCGCCAATAACATATAGACGATATTTCGCACGGGTGATAGCTACATTTAAAATGTTAGGCTTACTTGAAGCCCAATCTAATGCACCAAGACTATCCTTGTCTCCCCCCAAGATGAAAATGACTGCATCAGCTTCTTTACCTTGAAAAGTGTGAACAGTACCTACTGAGTCATCTACCCATCGATCGATATCAAGATTAGTAAGCCCGATCGCCCACAATGATTGCCGATCTTTGAGTAGCTTTTTCAACTTCGAGCTAACAATCTTAAATGGGGAAATCATGTATAGACTAGGAAGGACTGCTTCTGCTTTAACCAGTTTAGAGAGCATTTCCACTACCTTGTCCCCTTGCGCTTCGACCCAGTGTTTCCCCTGACACTTGCCCTCGACATTAATCCATTGGCTTCTACCTAGCGGAAATTGTCGTTCGATGTGGGACTGATAAGTCGCCACTACCATCTTATTTTCATAGGCAATCTTATTAGAGATCGTCGCCATTGGTTCGATACATCGGCGATGTACCCATAATGGACAGCCAATCCACAGCGGCTCATTATTCACTTCAATTTCAGTTCCCAGTGAATTAGATCGATCGCATAAGGTCTGAATCGATGCTTCGGTCGGACTCCAACAGTCATCGATTCCAAAATGAGTTTGGAGATCTTTTACTAATTCCACATCTTGAGTGAAAACTGGTTCGATTTGGAGGGGATCGCCCACAATAACAGCTCGTTTTGTCCGACGGAGCGCACCTACCGCAGCTTGAGGAATGGCTTGTCCAGCTTCGTCGATTAATAACCAACCTAGTGATGCAGTTGGTAATCGTCCTAATAATCTCCTCATTGAAGCAAAAGTAGTAGAAATAACTGGCACGACTTGGAAAAATGTTTGCCAGAGCTGGAGAATTTGTTCATCATCCAGTTTTTTCTGATCTCCCTTAACTAAATCTACCCAACGTCCCAGGTTTTTCTTAAATGGCGTAGCTGCTTGTCGAATGAATTGCTCGTGGACATTCAATGCCGCTAAAAACAGATCTGTACGGGCACAATTGAGTTCTCGATCGATCCAAGGAGCGGAAAGCTGAAGTTCATTATTCGGTCTACTCCACCAATCACGATCTCCGCATGATTCTCCCAGACTAGCCTTGGCGACGATTGACTCTGGTGAAGTCGGGGCGCGATCGATCTGTTGGTACCATGTCTCCCGTCGATCGATTAGAGTCTGTACGGCTTTTTTACAGCGAGAAAATTCTTGTCGAGCATCAATCCACTGCTGCGGATCGGGTTTACTTTTAAGTACAGCCCTAATCGAGCCATCACTATCCCACCAAAAGCCTTCACAAAAGTCACTACAGTTTGACTTTTTGCCCAGCGTCGCCGCGATTAAGCCCCAGGTAGCTGCTGAACTTTGCGATCTATCCGCATCGGGAGCTAGAGGGGCAGATTGGGATTTAGAGTCATTGACATTTTTGGACTTTTTTTTGTCCACACCAGCCTTGACACTTTCAGCTACCATTCTTAGATATGTAGCACGGTTTCGATAGCTGTCGTGAATCGCGCCCATTGCTGGTAGTTCAACCGTGACGTTTTCTACAGCAGCATTATTAGAGGAAGCAACCACAATTTCAAAGCCCGTGAGACTGGAATGCAGTCGGTAAAAGTCGCCTTTTTTTGTGAAAGCATTGACTGGATCGGCAAATGCGACCATCTTCTCAGCTCGTTGCACAACAAGATCGGCAACTAAATCCCTTAACAGCGTAGTTTTACCCGTACCTGGTGGCCCGTTTACAGAAAATAGACCATCCTGTTGACCTAGCTTGGCAATCGCCAGATTGACTGCCAACTGTTGCATCAAGGACAGGTTTTGAGCGGGGTTTGATGCCCACCGTCCCAACGTGAGGTGCTGTGGTGATAACCAATGCTGGAGAAAAGGAATTTTCTCAACATTCGTGCGTTCTGTGGCAGCTATCGTCTGGGTTAAATATTGTTCCAGGGCAGAGCTTCCCAGACCCGATTTAACAGCAGTAGCAGATCTCGCCAGTTCGTCTAGAAAATAACTATTAATAATATCAGAAGCCCCATCATCTGACTTGCCTCCAGCATTTTTGATTACGTAGTAGCCCAAGGACAGTTCGCTTGGGCACCATAAATCTTTGACAAACTCGTTCAATAATTGTTGCAGATCGGCAACTGTGACCTTATGTTCTGATTCTGCAAATGCGGCTGCTCGATTGCTAAACAACTCCTGTAATTTATTGATGTGACGATCGAAGTCCTCAGTCCAGGTTGAAATGTTACCTTGTTTCCGACCCGCTAAAATTTTTCCAATCTCATTGAGTGCCCAAGGTGCAGCCGCACACTGTAAGGATTCTCCGACTAATAGCCCGTTTGAATCAATTTTAATCGAGGCATAACAGCTACGATTTGGCTTTTGGCTGACATCATCTTGAAAACCAACCTTTGCTTGTTTAGGCAGCGATTTAATGAAATCTGTCACTGATGATGAAGAGAAGATGCCTAGATAGATTTGATACTCCTGCTGTTGGGACTTATCATCACTAACACTTCCGATTTTAAATTTTTGGGTTAAAATCCCTGGGTTTAGCCAGGGTAGAGAACTATCCAGTAAAGATGCGGGAATTTCTTCTTTGTAACTCTCGTTCTCTACAGCCCCATCTAGATTGAATAGAGTTAATTGCTCTAGCACATACCAAAATTGGGGAATAGCTGCTCGATCGATGTTTGATGTCATTATTAGTTGTAGGGTCGCTGTATGGGGTTTTAGACTACTCGATCGCTTACAAGACTTCTATAGTACTACTCTTAGACCATCTGCACTCATCCACATATTTTCTCAAGTAAGTTACTGGAGAAAATATGCCTCTTATCAAGAGATCGTCACTTCCCTGCGAACAATTTTATACCCTGTACTACCAACTAGAGCAACCACAGCAGATAAGGTTTTAGGATCTGTGGGAATTTTTGTGATGGGAGCGTCATCTGGAGAATCTGGATCTTGCCATTGTTTGGGGATATTAACCTGCATCCCTAAATCGATCGACCGATTGCCATCAAAGTCATCACTATAACCTTTAAATTTGAGGTGTCTGACTAAAACTCCCAGTGGCACTACTAAATTAGCGGGTGGGGGCAGTGGAAATAACTCTTCAACTAATTGACAGCGCAATTCAAACATCCGCGAGATCTCAGCCTCATCAATGTTCTGAGCTTGGAAACTTGCCAGCATCGTCTTCCACACCGCTTGAGATTTCTCAGATTCAATGACATCGCGGTGGGGAATTTCAATCTGTTGCAGGATCGGTAAATAAGCTTCTTTTTTACCTTTATTGACATATCCAGGGGAGATAATTACGGCGCGTCCTGGCGGCATTTTTGAGAATTCTGCTGCTTCCATCAACGGTACTTTAGCAACATGTTCGTTCCGCGATCTGCTGCCACCACCTTTTTGAGTGGTAGTGGATTTAGTGTAATAGCGAATTTCCTTTTCGCCCAAATACTCACTGTAGAATTTTGCCGACGCTGGATCTTGAGGATTCATGAAAAACTTCGTCGCACAGTTAGACATAATAGTCTGGGTGCGATCGTCGCCATAAGTCTCTTGCAATTGCGATTTATTTTGGAGTGAGATGACACCACAGAAACCCGCAGAACGACCTTCTGCCAGCCATTGTGAGATCTTCCGCAGTTTCATACTCGGTAACTCATCCAAGCTGACAAAGAAGGGTTGCGTCCGCTGTCTGGAGTGGGCGATATTACGGGAAATTAACAGATCGAGGATGGTTGCTAGCAGCGGGGAGAGCACATGTCGATAATCCTGATTCATCCCCACAATCGTCAGAGTTCGACCATTTTCCCCACTCAGGTCGATTTCGATCGTAGATTTCCCACACAGTGCGGGGATAAAATCACGCTTCACTAGTTGATTGATGGTCTTCTGAGCGTTGGCAAGAATACCACCCTCGGTGACATTAGATTTGCCGCGTTCGCCGCCAGCACTGAGAAATTGAGCTAAAGCTTGGCTAATCCACGGATTAATCCGTTTGGCTGCAAATCGCATTCGATCGCCAAAGCGCGGTAGATTAATTAGTGCGGCAACGGTCATAATATCGGACACCGCAGGGTGGGGATCGCCATCTTTAACTTCCCACAGTCTTCTGGCAACGGAGATCGCCTCTGGGTCTTCTTCGAGCCATTTGGCACTCAACATCCCACCCTGAACGACACCCCCGCCCCCACTCTCGAAGAATTCATTGCTACCACCGCCACTATCTTTGGCTTTAGAAGTATTCTCCGTCAGGACTTCGGAAATTTGCCCAGATCCCAGTGAATCCCCCGAATCCTTAATAAAATCCAAGATATTGAAAATACCGGATTCGACATAAGAGGGAGCGATAATTTGGACTTTATAACCCCGCTGGGCGGCATAGCCAGCAATTTCTTTGGTTTGTTCGGGATATTTAAAGTCAAAGACAGTTGTGGTAATCCGTTGATCTAGTGCCGAACGAATCAACGGATTGAGGATACTTTTAGATTTACCCAATCCCGCTGCACCAAATACCGCAATACTCTGTTGAGCGTTCGGGATATATAGAGTTTTATCCCCAAATTTCGCTTTGCGGGGACGATATTTAGCTTCGAGTTGCTGTGCTGCTTTAGTTCCGAATTCACGCTCGATCCGATCGAGTTCGGGTTTGAGTCGGTGATAAAAATACTGCTGGTGAGCGTTGTAAATCTGCGCTGGAGTGCCTAGATATAACGAACAAGCATCCGGTACGGTATAACTTTTTTTGCCCGAATAGGCGGGGATTTGCGATCGGGCAATCTTTCTGGCAGATCTAAGCTGCACGCGTCCCCCCCAATATGATTTCCCCTGCTTATTGTCCTCACGCTTCCCCAACATCGACAGGATGATTAATAACCCCATCGCACCCAACAGCATCGTCAGGTTGGAATCGAAGGGTAGATCGGACTTTTTGGAGAGGGGTTGTTGAATTTGCGTCGAGAGCTGGGGGTTGGACATGTGTGAGAG
>NZ_PVWO01000367.1 GCF_003003845.1 Chamaesiphon polymorphus CCALA 037
TTAAGGTTACAGGCTTGCTCATTGTCAAACTTTAACCCAATTTGACTACCTCTCTCCAAAATGAGCGAACCGTGAGTATCGAGCTGTTAAATTACTCATTCAACCCCAATTCAATCGTAATCGAGATATCGATCGAGAAGTAAAATCGAAACGAACAAAAATCTCTTAGTACTTACCTTATCCCTTGCAGTCTACTATCTGTCTTCAATATCGGCAAAGGTGATTTTTCTGGTGACACACAACTATGCGATCGAAATACTGCTAATTTCAAGCAAGTAATTATGAGTAAACCTTATAAAAATCATACTGGTTGCACCTTAGTTTATGCCGATCGCCGACAAGAAAATATCGGTAGATGCGTAGTAATCGATAAAGAAGGCAGAGAAATTCAATGGTCGAATATTCCTCAGCGGTAAAGTCAGACTAAAAGCGATCGCGATCCGCGCCATTCCTCCATCGATCGTCTATTTTTGCCATACCGAGATTAATTTGTGATATGGTGGGTAACTAGAAATTGAGGTGCATTAATGAGAAAAATTTTAGTTGGTTCTATTGGAATGCTCGGTGCTGGTACTTTGAGTACATTTTTGCATATGGCGATTATTAATACCAGTGCGATCGCCGTTAGTAATTCTGCACGTCAACAGCCAGTTCTAAATACAATTGCCTTAACAGTCAGCAAGAGTGCCAAAACAATTACTACTTCTTCTGGCTTAAAATATACCGTACTTAAAGCTGGTAAAGGTGCTACTCCCAAAAAAGGACAAACAGTTTTCGTTCACTATACTGGTACGCTCACAAATGGTACCAAGTTTGATAGTTCTCGCGATCGCGGTCAACCTTTTAGTTTTCCGGTAGGTGAAGGAAGAGTAATTCCTGGTTGGGACGAAGCTTTGAGCACGATGAAAGTCGGCGAACGTAGGAAGTTAACTATTCCATCTAATTTGGCTTATGGTGCTGCGGGTGCTGGCGGGGTAATTCCACCCAATGCAACGCTAATTTTTGATGTCGAATTACTCAAGATTGCTAATTAACTGCAATATTACTTTAGTTATTTACTCGGTCTAAATATATCTGAGTCGATATTTTTAATATCTAAAATCTAGCAGGTGGGCAATTTCCTCCTGCTAGATCGACATTTCTATTGAGGACGATTGAAGAGATATTCTTTAATGCGAATTTGCTCGGTTTGTAATCCAAGAATGTCACTAGTACTGGGCGGCATAAATAAAGCCGTATTTCAATTACACAATGGCTTGCCTTTGTAAGTCCACTGGAACGGCTTTGCCATTGTGCGATTAAAGTACTCTACGAATTCTAAGATGCGAGTTTTTAGAGCTTCAGTACTAGTGAAATTCCCCCTTCGCAACAGCTTTCGCACGAGAATCCCAAACCAAATTTCAATTTGATTCATCCACGAACAATGCTTGGGAGTGAAATGCACCACTAGGCGATGAGTAGGGTCTGCCAAAAACTCAGAGCGAGTAATCATCGAATGGAGAATGCCCGATTTGCCTTTGCAACCCAATTCAATCGGCACTGGTTCTAGGTTAGCGACCAGACGAACTAATGCTTCAGACTGATGAGTGTTCAGACAGTCCATGACCAAATGGTATTTAGTTGCATCGGGCGATTGCTCAATCAATTTGCCTACATGAGCTGCCAAGTCCTGCTCGGTACGTGGATCTCCTACCGTAGCCAGGTCGATAGCTCCAGTGGCAACATTAAAGCTGGCAATTAAGGTCTGAGTACCATGCCGAATGTATTCAAATTCCCGTTTGACACAACGTCCTGGTTTCATGGGAATGTCTGGCATTGTCCGTTCTAAAGCTTGAATTCCAGTCATTTCATCTAGGCTCAATGTCACTTCTCCCGCCAGTGCTCTTGCTGGTGCTAGTTCGTAGACTTGACAAACATCTTCGACTTTCGGCTTGAATTGATGGTCGGGGGGGGATTCAACCAGTAATTACTCTGGTAAGGTTTCAGGTCTGCTTCTTGGAGTAATCTGCCTACATGTCGCTCGCTAATCGATGTGACTATCCCTTGTTTGACTAGTTCTAATGCCAACTCTCTGGCACTCCAATGACTGATGGGGCGGTCATACTGCTCTGGTGGGCAACAGGCGATTGCATATAGTTGAGTAATCTGTTCCATTGTGAAAGTGCCAGGACTACCTGGTCGCGATTCATCTTTGAGCCTTTCTAACACTGGTACTTCTGTCACCGCCAATTCCTGCCACCGCTGTCGCCATCGACGACTCATCTCGATGCTCACTCCTAATTCTTGGGCTATTTCTACATTACTTAACCCAGTTGCCGCCCGTAGGATGATTTTTGCCCGTAAGGCGATTTGTTGTGGTGTACTTGCTCGTCTGAGTAACTGCTCCAGCTCTTGCACTTGGGTATCACTCAAGTCGATCTTGACGGCTTCAAGTTTTGGCATAATTTGTACTACTTGCTCGGAACAATCTCTCCTTTAATCATATGGCTATTTATGCCGCCCAGTACTAGATATCCCCGCCAAACGTAGATCGATCGTGTTAATGCGGCTATCGATAATTTGCACCCGTTCTTCGACCTTTTTTAACCGTTCTAAAACTTGTTGGATGTCGGTGGAAAGTTGTCTATTATCGCTACGGAGATCGTTCAATTGGCGTTCAAAGCTACCAAATCCTGTCTGGATTGCACTAATCAGACTATCTAGCTTCTGTTCGACTTGCTCTAAGCGTTCTTCTGACATTGGAGGATAAACTCGAAATCTTGGTACGGTACGTGCTTACATACTATCATAATGGCTGTCGATCGCGTAGCTTATAGTAGGCGATCGATCGGCACCAAATTAGAGAGTTAGATGTTGTTGGTGTGAGTGGTGTGGCTGGTTAATACATAAAAGCTTATCTTTCATATTTCTTTTTGTAATCTTCAAGTTTTTTTCGGATAGCTGCAATTGTATGCTCTCCACCAATCTTAACTAGTTCTCCCTCATAATCTGCATTCCGTGCAAACTTATAAGCTACTCTAATTACGTTTGCTCCACTGGTTGCAAGCATAAATTCTTGCATACCACTCTCTGATTCTAAAGTATCACCACGGAGGTGAATTCTCTCTTTAATGGTTTGTGTTCCAAGATTAGTAATTTCTCTATAGGGAAATTCTTGTGTTTTATCACTTATTGTTTGACCATGATACATCTCGTTGTCGCATTGATAAGTAGCTACATGATATTCAGTTAAAAAAACAACTAGAATATTGAAATGTGAATATCGAGTTTTTTTGTCTTCCCCTTCGGCATATTTTATGTCTGTTATCCCTGTCGCAGGGCCTCCAATCCATAAAGGGTTTGACTTGCAATCATCATGTTCCAAATCAAGTCTTTTCAAAGATTCATCAACGATTTTTTGTATGTCAATTTCCAGCCATTGATCCATTTCCTTATCTGATGGTTTAGGCATTGCTCTTTCATAATCTTTTTCGTATCTCTCATAAGCTTTTTCATACTCTTTTTTATGTCTTGAGTACTTGGAGAATCCATCATTAAGCAATTTGAATCCGAAGTATCCTGAAATTATACCTAGCAAAACGAGAAGTCCTTGATTTGATAAAAAAAGAATTAATGTTACAACAATTAACCCACCTCCCATAACCATCTTATTCTTATTGCTTGAATAGTCAGGCTCGACAGGTTTAGCTGGAGTTGTTGTGAAATATTTACGGACTGCTTCAGCCCGATTGATAGAACTAGTCATTTTCATAAAATCAATTCTTTTTTAGTTAAGTTGTCCAAACTTGTTGTAGAGATGCACCCAGTAAGGATTGAGAGGATCGTTTAAATGATATAAAATCTCCCTTGCATGTTCGTACTGTATTGATTCACCCTTCTTGAAGAGTTGATCTGATGTTGGTGGCTTTTCTATAAATCTGTTCATGGTGTAAAAACCATACTTTACTATCGCCCATAGTGTATAGCATTTTAAATTTTCACTATCTCTATTAATGGCAATGCTCAATTTTTCTTCAATATCTCTAATCGTCCATTCATCAATTTTTTTAGGTCTGTTTCCGCTCAACAGCGCAATTGCAAAGTAATAGTAAGCATCATACATTGATGGATCGACATTGATTGCCTCACTCATTGCAACACTAGCCTGCTTATAATCTCGCTGATTCAAAAATTGGAGTCCATTCGCAAACAGTTTTTGTCCAGTAATAGCTGGATTAAAGTGAAGATTTTCAATATTAAACTGATCTCGTCCATAGTTGTTGTTCTGCCTAGTCATGGGTATGACCCACCAATTCTAGGATTGCCTTGGATATGTTCGATATTAATCTGATCCCGACCGTAGTTAATATTTTGTCGATTGGAAGCAAATTGAGATTGTATACTAATGATTTGATGAGCAACTTTCTGTAAATTTTGCGCGAAAATTGGCTCTATCTCCATTTCGTCATCTAAATAAGTAGCAAGTTTATTCAATGCTTCAAGAGAACCTCGCTCTTGAATTGCAGTAATTGCCTTTTCTGCCTTTATATCCTGCTTGTTTTTAAACCATTCCACAACATTCTGACGTAGTTCCTCTGCTTTAGTAAAAGCTTCGCCTGTAAGCTTTTTTGCAGCTTCCCCAGCACTAGTCTTGATGAACTCGTTAAAGGCAAGCTTGAGAATCTCTGCTGCTGCAATTGTAACAATAGGATCAGTCATATATCAGGTCTCGGGTTAATCCTTACTACACAAAAACACGCTTAATTTAACAACCTTAACCCACAAATTTCTCAAACTGAGTATTGATTGTAAGAAAAATTAATGTTGATAAGTATTTCGTCGTCTCAGGGCACTAGTGAGTTGCCGCTAAACCTTTGCAGGTAGAAGCTTTGAGTTTGAGAGCGTACCTTGCTCGACATAGAACCGCTATGCTGTGTTTTCCATGCCTATGAGGTTAAAATTCTATAAGATTGCCCTGAGATTCAATCACACCTTCAGCCTCGTTTACTATCAATTTTAACCTCTCCAATGTCCCCAGTTCTACATCTTCCCACAAACCCCGCTGATTTGCTTCGAGTAACCTTTCTGCCATATCTCGCTGCACCCATGGGTTATTCTGTTCGATAAATTCTCGAACCGTTTCGTCGAATAAATAAGCATCCGCCACACCTTTATACATGAAGTCTTGGACGCAATTAGCCGTGGCATCGTAGGCAAATAAGAAATCTAACGTCGCGGCCATTTCTGAGGCTCCCTTGTAGCCGTGGCGCATAGCTCCGGCGATCCATTTGGGGTTGACGACACGCGATCGATATACTCTGTCAATTTCTTCTGTAAGTTTGCGAACTTTGGGATTTTCGGTGCGAGAATTATCGCCGAAATAGGCTTCGGGGGCTTTGCCAGAGACTTGTTTAATGGCGGCGGTTAAACCACCTTGAAATTGATAATAATCGTCAGAGTCGAGTAAGTCATGTTCGCGATTGTCTTGATTTTGGAGGACGATTTGCATATTTCCCAAGCGTTGGTTAAATGCTTCGGGTGCGGCGATGCCTTCGGCTTTATTGGTATAAGCGTAGGCACTCCAATTGATATAAGCTTGGGCTAAATCTGCTTCAGTTTCCCAATTTTGCGATTCGATTAAGCCTTGCAATCCGGCACCATAGGCACCAGGTTTGGAGCCAAAAATTCGGTATTGCGATCGAGTTGCCGCTTCTTCTAATGTTAGTCCTTGTTGTTGCCAAGTCGCGATTTCTTGCTGGACTCGATCGGCTATTGGATTTTGTGCTGGGGTTTCATCTAATGCAGCGACAGCTTTGACAGCATTATCGAATAAGTCGATTAAATTGGGGAACGCATCGCGGAAGAAACCAGAAATTCGCAAGGTAACATCGACGCGGGGACGACCTAAAATCGAGACGGGTAAAATCTCAAAATCTACGACTCGGCGGGATACGCC
>NZ_PVWO01000368.1 GCF_003003845.1 Chamaesiphon polymorphus CCALA 037
CCTCGACACGGGCATCGATAAAAAGTGGCTCCAAGACGACCTAGAACGCGCCCTGGCCGCTGGTATCGTCCCCGACTGCTCGTTTGATGGTTGCTCCCATTGCGGCGTCTGTGGCACCGATTTCGGGCACAATGTCATCGTCCCACCCCTACCGATTCCCGAATTTACGGGACACTTTACCCCCAATACTGACAAAGTACAGCGCATCCGTGTCTGGTTCGGCAAAATTGGCAAAATGTCCTTAGTCGGGCATTTAGATTTAGCCAAATTATTCGATCGAGCCATCCGCCGCGCCAGTATTCCCGTAACCTATAGTGGCGGCTTCCATCCCGCCCCCCGGATTATGATTGCTAATGCCTTACCATTAGGCTCGACAAGCACCGGAGAAATCGCCGATTTTGAACTCACCAGCATCATGGATGAGTCAGAATTTCACACTAAATTATCAGCGCAATTACCCGCAGATATTCCGATCTATCGGGTAGAATCCGTCGATCTCAAACAACCTGCTGCATCGGCGTTAATAACTAAAGCGGAATATCTGATTACTGTGTCATCTGCTAGTGAAATGCTTCCTCAGTGGGAAACTTGGATCGCTGCGGTGTTGGCTAATCAAGAAATTATTCAGAACAAAAAGTCTAAATCTGGTAAGAATACACAAATAAATTTACGCGATCGATTATATGAATTAGAGTTGCTGAAAGTTGCAGGGGAGAAGGATGTGGAGTTGCGATATGTGGGTAGTTGTGCAAATGATGGGACTTTATTGCGTCCAGAACAGATGGTATTTATGTTAGAACAGGTTTCGGGGGTGGAGTTGCAGTTAATGAGTATTGTTCGATCGAGATTAATATTAAGTAATATTTCCAATAACTAGAGCAGCGAGTACTGTCAGCTTAATTTTCGCGCTCATTACGCTCTGCGATAATGGCTAGTGTTTTTTTACGGTTGTAAATACAAGTTCCAGGTATCGATCTCAGTTTTTCAATTATCGGATTGCATTCACAGTAACCATCCTGTCGAAATAAATGGATCGTAACTAATCCAAGCGGCTCGATCGCTCGTTCGAGTGCGATATACATTTTCTCAATATCTTCATTGTCAACAAGTTTTAATCGATCTTTAAAACTGTACGTTGCCAAAACTCGATGTTCTAATAAATCGTCCGATCTCACTTTTCTAACTGCGTATAAATGTTGGATTTCTGGAAGCTCAATTAAATTATGAGTTATTAGCTCGGTTGTGTCTCGATTTAGCTGATGTTTGTTATTAAGATCGCGCGAGATGGACTTACTGTAGGCTTTGCTCAAACTATTCACACCATGAATATAATAATCACTTATCAGATTTTTGTACCGATCTGATTCAGCAACATCTGGTGCTCGATCGCCAAAATGATTGAGGATGGTAATTGCTTCCGGAATTGTTCCTGGATCGAGCTGCATTGCTCTCTCTAAGTAATTAATACCATCTGTATTATTCGTATCTAGGAGAATAGTTCCTAATGAAAGGTTTGTTTTGGCATGGTTGGGATTGCGTTCTAATATTTGATAAAAGATAATTATGGCACTATCCTGTTCTCCTAGTTCTATTTTTCTAGTTGCCAGTCGCCACAGTTCATCTACCGTTAGTGAATCATTTTCTGACTTCTCTACCAGGTGATTTACCGATTGCTGTGATTTTTGAGTACGCGCATAATTTAGCTCCCAATTATATAATTCATCGTCAATCCAAGCTTGATTTAATTGAGAAAGTATATAGTAATAAGAGTTTCCGAGACATAGGCGAGCCGAACTATTATGAAACTTTAAACATGAAACTATCTCTTTAATAGCATCCTCTCGATAGCCTAGTGCTAATAATCTATCTGCTAAACAAGGATGCGTATCAGATAGATTAGTTTGCTTGTTTAAGCTATATTTAAGCCATCGCTGTAGATCGGTAGGATCGCATTCTATCGCGATCGATTTTTCCATTAGCTCAAAAATATTGGCTGGAGGTTCTGGCTGCATTCCTCGATTTTTATAGATACCAGGCCAAAATTTTTTGTTTAAAAATTGCTGAACTATTTCAATTGAAACCAACGCAATAGCGAAATTTTTAGTTCCAGTAATATTTGCAGCTAGGCGATCTGCCTCATATTCATTGACTCGACGCAAGACAAATGAATGTATATCTATCAACGGTACATACCATTTTAAAAATAGCCCTAGATATAGATCGACTTTGTTATCTTTGAGTGCATTTTCTTGGAGATATTTATAATTTGTGACTAGACGATACAGCCAGTTATTTAAACTTAGTTCGTTGGTAGACAAGTGAGCAAACTCATGAGCTAAGACAGCTTTGAACTGTTCGCTGCTTAATGACAGCATTAATGGCAATCCAACTATTAAGAAGTTTTGCTTTTTGCCGAACATTCCAAATTTAGGAATTTGGATAACGGCAGCATTTACATCTGCTGTCATGACAACACTATCTATTTCGACAGAGCCAACTTTTTTAGAGACATCTTGTAAAATGTCTTTGATGCGAGAGTTCTCTCTCTTATTTAAGTCTAGAACAACTCCCTGTGGCGGAGGAATTTTAACGAAAAAGATATTAAATAACGAAATCGATAAAAAGCAAGTTAAGATGCTTAGTGTTGGCAATAGAAAGCTCGCTAGTAAATTTGAAAATGGTCTACCGATCGAATTAAATATTGTGTACAAATGATAGACGTATAAGCACACCAAGATAGCAGGTAAAGCTATATAGCAATACCCCAATCCAATTAATATAGCTATTTGAATTCTGTATGCTTGTGGATTTTTGCGTGCTAGTATTTCTAGTTTTTTGATTAATGTTTCCGAGCGGGTTGAAGGTATCGGCATAGACTCATACGTTGTTGATGATATATCGATCCGGCGAGAGCCTATCGTGACGATTCAAATTATTAGAATTGCCTTGTGTCAAACCTTGATGGTTAAGCTACTCGCGTAGGATTGCTATACTTGCAATTAGCATACCCAGTCAGACATTTATTATCTTAACTACCCCATAATTCGATCGAGCTTTATCCAGGAAAATAGTACAGGCGAATTGATATGCAACATTCATTCTCGCCAGCCGATCGAGATTTAATAGCTTATTTAGTAGTTAATACAAGGCTTTAGTCTCGATCGACTGTTAGCGATCTTTAATTATTTTAGCTAGCAATTTTACTCTTTTTTTCAAATTTACGATCGAGCAATTCTATAAGCTCCATGTTGTAACTAAATTTTCGACTGACACATTAGCAGAGCTTAATAGATTAGGATCGATTGATGTTGCCAATCCATGAGCTACTTTGTTTCTAAGCTCTAAACATTTTTTAAAGATATCGAAATCAGACATGGAAATCTCTCCGCTTGAAAAAAGATGATTTAGCAAATTTTTCTCAGGCAATCTCCAAATCGGAATATTCTGCTCGATCGATCTTTTTCTTAGTGTTGCCTCAAGAATACTCGATAAGAATAGGATTGACGGCTCAAACAATGAATTTTGAATCAGTATTTCTAGCTTAGATAAGCGAGTTTTTAGTTCGTCCCAAGATGGCAGATCTCGTTCGCTTGAAGGTAAAATACTATCGCTTGTATCGTCGAGAGTTATTAAGAGAAATCGCCATCCATTATGGGTGGCAATTTGTTCGGCGATCGATTGGAATCGATCTATAGACAAACGATTTGAAGTAGTTTTTACCTCCAAAATTAGCCCCTCATTATCTTTAGTGGCAATTAAGTTTGGGCGGTAGCTACCCAAATCAAAGGGTAAATCTGAGCTAGCTGGTTCGATCGATACTTTGTAACCACTATCTATTAATTCTTGAGCGGTGGACTGAATTTTTTGTTCGTACAAAGACTGAGTTACATTATTCATATATATGCCTCTAAGTTTTCTGCCAAGCTAACACGTATGTAAATGCATTCTTCTCCTAATGTAACACCTGTAACTAGTAATGATGGTAGATTTGTGATGTCTATTGCATCCGAGAGGAATCTCCGATGACTATCGACATCAGAAACAAGTGAGTCATCTGCATAAACAACACCTACCAGAGCATCTTGGATTGGCTTAATAATATTGTCTATATCAGCAGGGGAATCATCACATAAATAAACTAACATCAACCGTAAACCTGGCGTTACGATCGGAGTTCCCCCAATCCACTCAATTCTTGCCCTACCGTACACATAATCTTTCCAAGCCTGCAAGTTTTCACGATTCTTTGCCTGGTGTGATACTGGTCTTTTTGGTATGAGCATCTCAAATAAAAGAGTGCTCATGAAAGATCGCTGTTTGGATTAAGTTCGAGATACATATAAATACGATTGCAATGGATTGTCTATCTGTAGCTTTGGGAACAAGCTGAAACAGCTCGTTAGGATCTTCATGACATCGATTCTCTTAGTCCCAAAGCGATTTTACTATGCTCCTCAATTTGTGACATCACCTGACGCGCGCGACTGATTACCGTCGGCGGTAACCCTGCCAATCGTCCGGCTTCGATACCGTAAGATTTACTCGCTCCGCCAGGTTGGACTTGGTGAAGGAAGATAATTTGGTCGGGTAATTCTTTGACTGTGACTTGATAATTTGCTACGTTCGGCAAGATCGAGGCGAGTTCGTTGAGTTCGTGATAGTGGGTGGCAAAAATCGTGCGCGATCGAATTTCGGCAGCTAAATATTCGGCAACTGCCCAGGCGATCGAAAGTCCGTCAAATGTGGCCGTTCCGCGTCCGATTTCGTCTAATAATACGAGGGAATTGGGAGTGGCATGGTTGAGAATATTGGCAGTTTCATTCATTTCTACCATGAAGGTCGATTGTCCGGTGGCGAGGTCGTCTACTGCGCCGACGCGGGTAAAGATCCGATCGCATATTCCCAACGTAGCGGCGGTGGCGGGGGTAAAACTACCGATTTGCGCCATGATTTGAATTAATCCGAGTTGCCGTAAATAACAACTTTTGCCGCTGGCATTCGGCCCGGTGAGGATAATTAAATCGGGATGTTCGACATTGGCGGTGATATGTTCGGCTTGCCCTAATTGGGTGGAATTAGGGACGAAAAATCCGGCTAGTAGGGCTTTTTCGACTACTGGATGGCGACCGTCGGTAATGTGGATTTCCCGACTCGGTACCATTTGAGGGCGACAGTAGCCTTGAGTGGCGGCAATTTCGGCTAAACCGCACAGAACGTCGATCGCGGAGATGCTGCGGGCGATCGTGCGGATTTGCTCGGTGTGGGCGGCAACTTCTTCGTTGGTGAGGGTTTGTTTGCGAATGTAGTCGCCTGGTACTTGGTCGGCTTTGAGGCGAGAAATGCTGATATAATAACCGAAAGTTTTGTTAAAACCAACTTTTAAATTGGCTATTCCCGTGCGGTCTCGCTCGATGACTTCGAGATTGGCAATCCATTGATGATCTTCAGCGGCTAAGGCGCGGAGTTCGTCGAGTTGGGGATTGATGCCCGATCGAATTAAGCCGCCTTCTTTGAGGTGTTGGGGCGGGTGTTCGACTAAATGCGCGGCGATTTTTTGGCCTAATGCTTCGAGTTCGGCGGGGACGTGGTGGAGGATTTTCAGGAAGGGGGCTTTGCCTTGACTGGCGATATTTGCTAGTTCTGGCAATTTGAGGAAGGAGTCGGCGAGGGCGACTAAATCGCGGGCGTTGGCACGTCCGGATGCAGCTTTACCAGTCAGGCGTTCGATGTCGTAGATCTGTTTGAGCAGTTGTTGGAGATCTTGCCGGAGGAAGGTATGTTCGACGAGTTCTTGGATCGTATCTTGGCGTTTGGTAATCGAGTGAATATCGAGTAGGGGTTGGAGTACCCACCGCCGCAAAGCGCGTCCGCCCATGGCGGTGCAGGTTTTTTCTAACGCCCATAATAGCGAACCTTGCAAATGACCGTCGCG
>NZ_PVWO01000038.1 GCF_003003845.1 Chamaesiphon polymorphus CCALA 037
CTTGCCTCTGTTTGGAATTTTCCTCATTTTAGCAAGCAACCAAGTAACCCTAATTTTTAATCTTGACACTGCACTAGCTAATTCTCATAAAGCATAAATTAATTATTCGATCGAGATCTACGAGTCGCGTTAATCGAATCTGCATATAAATCCCCTCCTCTGCGAAGGCAGACGCTACGCGAACGGAGGGGTGCCCGAAGGGCGGGGTGGGTTAGCCACCTTCACTTTCACCCTTCAATCCCGAATGCAGACATCCTCGATCGAACTACATTTTTAACATGCTTACCTTTGAGTGGTGGAGATAGTGGGGAGATGATTTGTGCGAGTGCAGATCTACCCACCCCGCCCGTTGGGCACAGCACTTGGCAAGTTACGGTCGAAGAAAAATAAACCGAGGGAAAATAGAGTAGTCCTCAAGTGGTAAACACCAGGAGCATGGCGATGATTCCCTTGGTAGGAGTACCTCAAACCATAGCTAAACAACTGAGTCCATATCGGGAGGTATTCTGCCGAGCAGAAGGATTCGAGCATATCAGTCGATACGTGAGCGGATTGATATTAAGTGAAAACAAGACCCTACAAGGAATTTACGCCCAACAGGTGTACCCCCAAACAGAAGGCGCAAGTAGAAGAGCAATGCACTCAGCCGTCTTCGAGGCGGGATGGAGTAGCGAACGATTGATGACACACCATCGACAGATAGTAGGGCAACAACACCGAGGTGTGGGGAGAGAAATAATCAGTTTGGATTGGACATTATCCCATCATGAATACGGATTAGAAATCTACGGAGTCAAACGCAGTTACGATTATGTCAATCGGTGTATGAGTAATTATCAAACCGTAGTAACTGCAACGATCGCCAATCCAGAAAGAATTGATGGCATTGCCGCCCAAGTGCAATTACCGGATTTTAGTAAAGAGGAAAAAAAGTATTTGCAAATGACGGCGCAAGAAAGTTATCAAAGCCAAGAGGAATTAATGCAAAGGTTAGTCGAGCTATTGCATTATCAGCGAAACCGATTGGCATACAGAAAACGGACTGAAATAGCAGTAGACATCGTGAGTCAAGTCGAGTCAGAAGGGGCATTTCCACAAGCAGACTATGCTTTTGACAACGGAGTGCTAACGCTAGAATTAACTCAACTAATTGAGTCATCAGGAAAGCATTGGGTCAGCGAGATTGAAAGTTCACGATTGATTTTGTGGCCAGATAAATGGTACCGAGTTGATGCAGTTGCTAGTCAATTGCGGACAGAGCATCCAGAAAGTTTTCGTCCCTTGTCAGTACGATGTCACAATGGTGATGTCAAACAGTTTTGGGCTTTTACTAAAACTGTACGCCTCAAACGTTATGGACGAAAACGATTAGTTATCGTTCATGAACGGGCGGATTTAAGTGATGAGCCAAGGTTTTTATTAACTGATGCTTTACATTGGGAAGCGGTGCGCGCTCGTCGGGTCTCCCGACGGTTTAGCGCACCAAGACAAGTGGTCGAGTCATTCAGACTTGGAGTTATCGTTGGACTATCGAAATCTTTCATGAGTTTGCCAAGCAGGTTGCTGGTTTTGAGTCGGCTCAGGTTCGTAACGAGGAGTCGGTCAAACGCCACTTCCGTCTTAGTTGCGTGGCGCAGTCCATACTTCAATCTCTTCCCTGTCAGGGGCAAAAATCCGAACGATTTATGTTTGCTCACAATCAGCAAACGATAGGACAGCAACTTTATAGTTTGACTCAGTTTCGCTTACCTACAAATGCTGCATCTGGTACAAGGTCTATTTGACCAAAACCATAGCTGTGAGCAAGTTTTGCAGGTGCTGATTCCTGCTTAATCTCCTCAATCATATTTTTCTCTGCTCGTAACTTGCCAAGTGCTGTTTATTTTTCTTTTCCCGTAACTTGCCAAGTGCTGGGAGGTTCCCTCCGCATGTGTTTCGGTCAAGACAGCCTCCCCCCAGATCCGGGTTCTCCAGTACCAGCAACCTACAACTAAGAACTATTCCAACGGTCTTAACTACCAAGGATTGCCGACGATCGTAAATCCAGCCCAGTAAAAGGGATGAGTCAGATTGACATTTCCCAGCTTGACCAAACTAGGTGGCAAATTGATGCTATCCCCAACGGTAATTAGTTTGCCATCTTGGAGCCGGACTTTGCCTTGCAGCATGGCGACTTGAGCTTGGCGGAGAGCTTCCGCCTTGATCGGGGCTTGCTTTAAGTTCCGATAGAAACTCGTCATCAAGCCCAGCGTACCTTCATCGCTTACGTACCAGATACTTCCCATCGCCGATTTTACCCCCGCTCGATTGGCCAAACCTGCAAAACCGAGTTCGGCATCTTCATCGCCGACAGCCGTCCGACAGGCACTTAAGACCATCAATTCGACTGGGGGATCGTTGAGTTTGAGTTGGCGCAATCGATCGAGTCCCAAGCGTTCGTTCTTAAATTGAATATAAGAGTTTTCAGGGCCACCCGATTTAAAATCACCGTGGGTAGCTAGGTGCAGAATCCCGTAGGGTTGTCGTTGCCGTTGGGACACCAGGTTAGTAGGTGTAAAGTCGTCGTTTTCGAGGGCTGTACCCGTCCAGATCGTCCCCGAAATCGTCTTTAACTCGATCGGGACGGCGGGTAGCGGTCGTTGATTGGGGGTATTTTCGGCACCCATGGCCAATACTTTCGCATTGCGGACATCTACATAGCGGGTATCCGTCAGGCCGATCGAGGGCATCGCACCGACGCTGTAGCGTTCGACGAGGAATTGTTTGCCGTCGTGGAGTGCCGCCACAGGTAGGGCGCGCAAGCCGCCATCCATGATGAAGACCAGATTTTGAATTTTCCGCTGTTTTAATTCGGGTTCGAGTGGTGCGATAAACAATTTATATAGTTCTTGAGCCGCAGGCAGATATGCTGTCGGATTTTCGGCATTAGCCGTGCTGACTTGAGAGCGGAATTGTTTGGCAATTTCGATCGTTTTTTGACGAGTCACCGGAATAGTTTTGCGGACGGGGACACCTTTTGATGTCACCATGACTAGTTCGAGTTGGAAGCTATCGCGGGCGAGGTTGCTGATATTATTAATATCTTTAGCAATATCGATATCTAAGTTTGGTGGCGAGAATACGACATAGATAATTGCAGGTTTGATGCCAGTACTATCCTCGATATTTTGGAGAATCGCTTGAGGTTTTTCGCGATTGATTGTTTTGAGATCTTTATAGTCATCGGTAATCGAGCCATCGGGATCTTTGGTGACTGGACAATTGCCCAGTGTCGCACAGGTAATTTTAGGTGGCGGTGGTGGTGGCAAACAATTGGCACCTGTCGGACATTCTGGTGTTATCGATCGCGGAGCTGTGATAATTTGAATATTACCTTGGGTATAACTGGGGAAGAAAGATTGCGGCGGCGCAATCCGATTATCGTTACTACTAACGATCGAGTTGCTGGTACCATTAACAGTCGGATTGCCAACAATAAATGGTGTCAACCCATTTCCACCATGTCGGATCGTAATGGCACCGCTAGCATTATTTCCATTACTATAAATACTGACAGGTACCAGTGGGCCAGCGACTGCGGCTAGCGGTGGAAACAGATTGACATTCGTACTGCTAGTGGCGCGGAAAAAACGGGGGGCAGTAATATCTATTTCGCCACCATTATTTAAACTAATTGTGCTGGTATCGATATAACCAACTCCAATATTATTACCGCTAGCTAATGTGACTTTGCCACCATTTCCTGCGCTAGCAGTGGTGACGATATTGCCAGTATTGAGATCGGTTTTGGCTGTCGCATTGACATTCCCACTATTCCCAATTGAAGTAATTCCGGTAGATATATTACCTGTCTCGATCGAGCTATTATTACTCTTGAGACTAGTATTGCCGCCCGTATGACTGGCATCATTACTCAGAGAGCCTGTTTGCAGATCTTTGGCAACGATCGCGCCAGCGGCATTAATATCGATATTGCCAGCCTTAACATCGTTAACAAAGTTATTATTGCCTAATTGAGTCGTTACGCGATCGGTCGTAATCTTACCATTACTACTGACTAAGCCAATATTACCGGATGCTCCACGAGTTTGATTTTCGGTAGTAATTAGTCCAGTTACGGTAATATCGCCAGTAGTGCTAACGCCGATGTTGCCAGTACTTCGATTGAAATTGCCGCTGTTAATACTCGTATTTAACTGCACTGCATTAACATTAGTTTTACCAGAAATCGCAATATTGCCACCTGCTGTGAGTGCATTAGTAATATCGATCGAGCTGTTGTTACTAAATAAATTAATATTACCACTAGTGCCACCCAGATTGGGTGTTAGCGATCGCGTATCGAGATCTTTAGTAGAAATTGCGTTCGCAGCAGTAATATTAACATCGCCAGCTTTACTAGTTGTCGAGTTGCCTCTATTAATTTGCGTTGATACTCGCTCGGTCGTAACCTTACCATTGCTACTATTTAAATTAATGCTGCCACTTCCTGTCGTTGTTGCATTAGGATTTTCGGTAGTAATTAATCCAGTTGCCGTAATATCGCCAACAGTGCTGACGCTAATATTCCCAGTGTTTCTATTAACCGTACTGCTGGTAATGGTGGTATTGAGCTGAGTTACATTAACATTAGTTTGACCAGCGAGCGAAATATTGCCGCCTTCGGTAAGTGCATTAGTAATATCGATCGAGCTGTTGTTACTAAATAAATTAATATTGCCACTAGTACCACCCAGATTGGGTGTCAGCGATCGCGTATCGAGATCTTTAGTAGAAATCGCGCCAGCCGCTACCATATTAATATCGCCAGCTTTGCTAGTGGTAGTATTACCTCTGTTAATTTGCGTCGTCACTCGATCGGTAGTAATCGCCCCATTCGCACTAGTTAAACTAATATTGCCACTACTCGTTATCGTTGCATTAGGATTTTCAGTAGTAATTATTCCGGTAGCTCTGATATTTCCACTAGTATTAACTGTAATATTTCCCGTATTTATTGCTCCGGTAAAAGTACTATCTATAATGCCAGTATTTAATCCATTGACATTCACATTATTTCTACCGACGATCGTAATATCTCCACTATTATTTGCAATAGATTCGGAGAAATTAATAGTATTAATCTGTCCGGTAACATTAATATCTCCGGCTGCTAAAGTAGTATTAGGTGCATATTGATTGGTAAGCAACACAAATGTGCGCGGAGGCGTTCTTAAGTCGGCATTGTCAATGAAATTAATACCCCCGATCGTAATGGCAGAACCGCTAGGTGTTGGCGTAGTAGTGGGTGTAAAAGAAGTCAAATCTCCACTTACTCTTGTGAAAAATGAGCCAAAATTGCCTGGTGTCCCTACCGAACTTGCCGTTACGCCAGCTCGAATATCAACTGTTTGAATTGTCGTACCATCAACACTGACGGGAATACCATTAACGGTGAAACTTTCTGTCAATCCATTATTGATATTGCCAGCAACTGTCGATGAAATACTCCTATCTGGTTGGCGAATTGTAATCGTACCGGGAATAATAACATTGCCACCCGCAATAATATGTAGCGAGGCTCCCTCATAGCTGGCAAAACTGACATCGCCAGTAGCGCGAATAATAGGATCGTAGGGACTGAATAAGCCGCCTAATTTACCATCCAATTGTTCGATTTTGAAATTGCCACCCGTACTAAATTTAGCGTCGCCACCGACATTATTGCTCGATCGCAATGTCAGATCGCCACTCGCGCTAATATTAGTATTCGGATTATTCAGTGCGAAAATATCGATTTGACGATCGCCTTGAATTAATAATCGCCCATCGACGGTAATTTTGAGTGGATCGTGTTGGCTATCTTTAATTGCTAACGTATCTTGCGCGCGAAGGGTAATATCGCCAGTGGTTTGGATATTGCTATTAATCAGATGAAGATTGTTGCGAGCGGCGATTGTTGCCGTACCTGCTGTAACTCGATTTACAACGACATCGCCAGTATTAATCGGGGTATTACTACGAGTGATGGTCACATTATTTCCAGTTCCCGCGACATCTGGAACGCCACTACCCGTCAATAATTTTGGTAAGGCAGCAGGTGTAAAGTTAACGGTACCGGAAGCTGGTATTTCTAGACTCAATAAATTTCCTGGCTGACTGATTCTGACTAGGCTCGTACCAGGGACGGCGGCAATATTAATGTTTCCATTTGGTGCATTGACAGTCCCAGTACTAATTACCGTACCGCCGATTAAATCGATATTCTGTCCCGAATTTACCGTCAAATTGCCGCCATTGACAATCGCACCTGGTTGAGTCGTGCCAAATGTAAAAGCAGTCGGATTGCCAAATAATTTGGCGTAGTCATTGTTACCGATCGCGTTAAATTGTCCGTTATCAAAATTAATACCAGTAGCACTAGTTGCAGTGAAACTAGCTGGTAAATTTAGACTAGCATTAGGCCCAAAGACAATTCCCGCTGGATTCATCAGGAATAAATTAGAATTCCCGCCAGTGACTTGCAATATCCCATTAATTAACGACGCATCGCCACCATTAATTCTACCTAAAATATTTTGAACGTTAGGGGTAGATAAAAAGTTAGCAATTTGACTTGGGTTGACGTCGAACTGGCTGAAGCTGTGAAATAAATTTATCCCATCCAGGGAGGTTTTGCCGCCAGAAATATCGATCTGGTTTCGATTTTGCTGGGTAGTCGTACCCGTACCATCCGCCGCTGGTAGGATCTGAGCGCGGGCATCGATCGCGACCAGCCACGGTAACAGGATCGATACTGACAACATCAATTTGGCTTTGCTCTTAAATTTCGACATCATTTATTGCTCCACTATTTCAGTACTTAGCTGTTTTTCACAACAGCACCAGCGATCGATGTTGCGATCCTTTATTCCTTGCCAAACTCCACTAACCCAACGATGAATTTTGTTTAATTGTTTTAACAAAAACAATACGATTACTATATTTTTGTTGCTAAAACGCAACAATCAATCGAGTATCCCAACCTAGTTGTATGTACTAGCTAAACCTCTAAATTTTCTCGATCGCATTGTATCATATAGTGATAAAATAATCGCAATAAATATGAGGAGATATAGTGCCAATGAAATTATTATGGCTCCGATCGATCGGGATCGGAATATCTATTTTTGGGACGCTCTCATCAACAGTTTTTGCACAAACACCAACCGACCCTAATACCGATCGATTTCCGCAAAGTATTCCAACTCCAGCACCATTACCATCAGATAGTCAGCCCAAACCAACGATTTCGCCCAGTCCCGATCCGGTATCGCCAGAAGATAGTAGGTCGGTAACAGTCACTCAAGTCCGCGTTATCGAAAGTACGGTGCTGAATAATGCCAATTGGGCACCGATTACCCAACCGTTAGTCGGCAAAACTGTGACGATTGGCGAACTAAAAAAAATCGCCGAACGATTGACCCAATTGTATCTAGATCGCGGGGAAATCACTTCTAGAGTTATTTTAGTTACGCCCACAGATGGAGTAGTTACGTTTGGGGCGATCGAAGGCAGTATCGAACGAGTTAATATTGTCGGATTGACGAAACTCAATCCCGACTATTTGCGATCGCGATTGGCTTTAGCCACGGGGACGCCATTAAATGTCAATAAATTAGAAGAGCAATTGCGACTATTGCGTACCGATCCGCTATTGAGCAATCTGGAAGCTAGTCTCAAAGCCGGGAGCAGCTTGGGTAAAAGTATTCTCACCGTCCGCGCCACCGAAGCAAATCCCCTCTCGGTCAATCTGAGTGCGGATAATTACTCTCCCCCCAGCGTAGGCAGCGAACGCGTCGGTACGCAGATCGAATATCGCGATCCTACAGGCGAATTAGGTAGCGTCAACCTCAACTATTACCGATCGCTACCAATCGGCTCGGATATTGTAGACTTATCCTACAAAATTCCCCTCAATCCGATGCAGGGCACCCTCCAGGCGCGAATTGCCCCCAATAGCAGTCAAATTACGATCGCGCCCTTCCAAGCTTTCGGCTTTAGGGGCAAGTCTCAACTTTACGAACTGAGCTACCGCCAACCCTTCACGCGCACTCTCCGCGAGGAATTTGCCCTCTCCTGGGGCATTGCTCTCCAAAATAGCGAAACGTTCATTAACGATGTTCCCACGCCGTTTAGTCGCGGGCCAAACGATCGCGGCGTGAGTCAGACTACAGTCCTCAAATTCGGTCAAGATTATGTCAAACGCGACGTCAAGGGCGCGTGGGCAGTGAGATCTTTGCTCAATTTTGGGATCGGTGAATTTGGCGCGACTATCAATGCCAGACCCATCCCTGACGGTCGATTTTTTAGCTGGCAAGGACAGATCCAGCGGGTGCAGGTGCTCGATCCCAATAATTTCTTAATCGCTCAATTAGACGCCCAATTGACCCCCAATGCACTCTTACCGATCCAACAATTTACGATCGGTGGCGGACAATCTGTGCGCGGCTTTCGGCAAAATGCGCGCGCGGCAGATAACGGCATCAAGCTGAGTATTGAAGATCGCATCACCGTCAGTCGAGATAGCAGCGGCAGTCAGACATTAGTACTGGCACCATTTATCGATGCTGGCTGGGTTTGGAATCAAGCCGACAATCCCAATCCACTTCCCGATCGCAATTTTCTAGCCGGGGTAGGTTTGGGGGTAATTTGGCAACCTATTCCCCAATTAAATCTGCGGGTTGATTATGGGTTACCGTTAGTAAATTTAAGCGATCGAGGCAATAACATTCAAGATAGTGGGTTGTATTTTAGCGTTAATTATCAACCCTAATCTCGATCGCGATTGTTTCGTTAACGAAGGCAGAAGGCAGAAGGCAGAAGGCAGAAGGCAGAAGACAGAAGCTCTCGCACGCCTTTGTTTCCCGATGGGAAGATGAGTAACAACTTATCTGCCTCAAGTTTGAGTCGCAAATTTGTCAGGATGAATGCCATGATTTACCCAAGTAATTGCCGCTTCTGCACTATCTATCTCTGGCGGTACTCTGAGGATATGAATGTGAGCGGTAGATGGACAAGTCATCTTCAATAACACCATCGGCTCTGTATCGATCGGTTCCTCTTCGTCATCATATATTTTCTCCACCCCATCAATTTTTAGCAAAGTATATTCCCGCCAACTATCGATCGTCACAGCATTTAAAGCTTCACAAATTTTTTCATACCCTAACTGCTCGATTAATGCTCGTCTAATCTCAACATTATCTTCATCCAGCAACCACTCAGGCTTCCAGTCACTAAGTTTCGTCCAATAGCGACGGGGAAGATTGAGCAAAAATCTAGTAGGTATCGGACTGCTAAAAAATTTAACTCTTTTTAGTTTAGGCAAATTTTGCAGTACTGATAAATCTGCTAATGGATTACCAGCTAGATTTATCTCAACTAATTTGCTAAGATTGCGGAGGCTTGTTGGTAAGCTAGTGAGGTGATTGAAACTGAGATCTAGTTTGTTTAAATTAACCAGATTGCCAATGTTTTCCGGCAAACTATTTAGTCGGTTCGAGTTTAGATTTACTTCGATTAGATTTGTGGCATTGCCAATATTATCTGGCAAGTTACTCAGTTGATTGTGTCCCAGATCTAGTTTGGTTAATTTTGACAACTTGACAATATTACTTGGCAAAATTTCTAGACGATTGCCGCGCAGATCTAGTGTTGTGAGATTAACAAGGTGTGCAATACTATCGGGAAGAGTATTTAGTAGATTGCCAATTACTATTAATTCAATTAATTTTGGAAGACTGCTAAGGCTTTCTGGAAGGGTTGTGAATTTATTACAAGTTAGATCTAACTCGATTAAATTAATGAGCTTACCGATACTCTCTGGTAAGCTATTTAGCTCATTCTCACGTAGATTCAGCCTGGTTAAATAAGTAAGATTGCCAATACTTTCAGGGATACTAGTTATTTTCCTATTGCTTAGATCTAGCCAGGGTAAATCGGTACGTTCGCGAAATGTTTCGGAAGGGGTAGACTGAAATAGTCGATCTCGTCTGGCGATCTCGAATATTTGGTCTAATGCTGCTGGTGTCATTAGATCGGCTCTAATAAATGCACCTAATATCCTTGAGTACATTTTCGACGCTCGCCCAATTACAAAAATTATGGGATCTACCTATATTTTAGCTCTCTATAAAATAGTGAATTTGCCTGCTGACCGATCGCTAAATCTATCAGCAGAAATAAAATGGCTAAACATAGCAATTACCAGATCTGAGTCCGCGTAGGCGGACATTACGCAACACTAGCAAAGACTTCCAGTCGTTGTCTCCTAACAGTGCCGATATTAGCTCACAGAGCTTTTTTCTTCCTCGCGATCGTTTTGTAGCTCCAGACAATAACCCGCACCGTAGATCGTCTTAATATATTTCGGACGACGCGGATCTGGTTCCATCTTGGTGCGTAGATGTCGGATGTGGACGCGAATCGTCTCGATATCGTCATCTGGATCGTAGCCCCATACTTCGCGGAGAATGTCGCTTGGAGACACAGTTTGCCCGTGTCGCTGGAGCAGACAGTGTAACAGCTCGAATTCTAGATGCGTGAGCTTAATTGTCGAGCCTCGCCAAATTGCCTCAAACCTTTCTGGGACTAGCGTCAGCTCCCCATAATTGAGAATTTCGCTGTGTTTGGCAGCTTGCGGAATCCGATCCGTTCGCCGCAGCAGCGCGCGGACGCGCGCTAGCAACTCCTCAATTTCAAACGGTTTAGTCAGATAGTCATCCGCGCCAGCATTAAACCCTTCGACCTTATTCTGGGTTTGACTCAAAGCTGTCAGCATCAGGATCGGAATATCGGAAGTGCGCTCGTCACGACGCAACCTTTGGCAGACGGTATAACCATCAACTTTGGGCAACATCAAATCCAGCACTATCAAATCGGGCTGGATTTGAATCGCCATCGCCTGACCTTGAATACCGTCAGGCGACTGATTCACCTCATATCCAGCCATTTCGAGGTTAATACAGACTATTTCAGCGATCGCTGCATCATCATCGATGACTAGTATTCGAGGCATGTTCGAGTAATTTAGTGTAAATGTCTGAAAATTTTGTTAACAATATCTAGCGAAACAAAGCTTTCTGTAAAGATTATACGCAACTGTATCGAGCGACGCGAGTTTTTTTTCGATCTTTATCCATATTACGACATAGTGACTGGTTGATAATAGATAGTTGGGAGTTGGGAGTTGGGAGTTGGGAGTTGGGAGTTGGGAGCGGGGAGCGGGGAGACGGGGAGAGAATTATTCTTTTACCCATTACCCATTACCCATTACTCATCCACCCATCCACTCATCCACCCATCCACCCATACACCCATACACCCATCCACCCATCCACCCATCCACTCATCCACTCATCCACTCATGACAACTCTTCCCCCCAAGCAACCTACCTGGCTAACTGTCTTCCGTCTCTTACGTTGGGATAAGCCTGCTGGGAGATTAATTTTGATGATTCCGGCTTTGTGGGGATTGTGCTTGGCGGCTAAAGGCAATCCACCACTACCATTATTGGGCGTGGTAATTTTGGGCACCTTGGCGACTAGTGCGGCTGGCTGTGTCGTTAACGATTTGTGGGATCGGAATATCGATCCGCATGTCGAGCGTACCAAAAATCGCCCGCTCGCCGCTAAGTCACTATCGATCGCGACTGGCATCGGCGTGTTAATTGTCTCGCTGATTTGTGCGGCACTGTTGGCGGCTTATCTCAATCCGCTCACCTTTTGGTTGTGTGTCGCTGCTGTCCCAGTCATCTTGCTTTACCCAGGGGCGAAACGCGTCTTTCCCGTGCCGCAATTGGTACTGTCGATCGCGTGGGGATTTGCAGTGTTGATTAGTTGGTCGATGGTGACGGCGAGTCTGGCAACCCCAACGTGGTATTTGTGGGGGGCGACAATTTTTTGGACGTTAGGATTCGATACGGTATATGCGATGTCCGATCGTGATGACGATCGTCAGATTGGGGTCAATTCTAGTGCCCTATTTTTTGGTAAATATGTCGCTGAAGCAATCGCGATCTTTTACGCGTTGACGGTCGGTTTGCTGGGCTACATGGGACACATCCTGAGCTTGGGGTCGATCTTTTGGCTGACGCTGGGCATGTCTGCTGGTCTATGGTTGTGGCAATATCTCCGCCTCAAGAAACCAACAATTCCACCTACTTTTTATCCCCAAATGTTTCGCGAAAATGTCTGGATCGGTTTTGGGCTACTCTTGGGAATGGTCTTAGGCATCAGGTATTAAAAGTGGGCATTGCCGATCTGATATCAGCTCTCTTCCCCACTCCCAACTCCCAACTCCCAACTCCCAACT
This sequence comes from Chamaesiphon polymorphus CCALA 037, assembly GCF_003003845.1. Taxonomy (GTDB): domain Bacteria; phylum Cyanobacteriota; class Cyanobacteriia; order Cyanobacteriales; family Chamaesiphonaceae; genus Chamaesiphon; species Chamaesiphon polymorphus. The sequence continues at coordinate 12,335 of NZ_PVWO01000038.1, forward strand.
CCCTAACATCCTCACAATTCCCTCACATTTATCTGATTTAATAGTAGTAACTAGGTAGAAATCTGTCTAACCGATCGCGAGTAAACCGATCGATAGAGTTGGATGTCGAAATTTAATTACATAATTGATAATACAGCGATCGATTTTCGATCGGGGGCAGCAAGTATGAAACGAATGACGACGGCACTATTGTTAGTCATCTCCATGGGTTGGATGGCTCCAGGTGAAGTTCGAGCCGAGGCTCCAACACCCACGCGCGGGTGTTGGTCTAGAGAAATTGCCACGCGACCGAGTGTCGATCCGCAGACAATTACCACGATCAAAGGTCGAGTCATCGCGATCGAGCGTAATGATAAAAATCAGCCAGTTACGGCCAAACAATTGGTAACGTGGGCACAGGTGAAAACCGATCGCGGCGAGGTCAAATCTGTCTACTTGGGCGCAGATAAAGCTCTCAATAAGCAAAACCTGAAAGTCAAAGTCAACGATGTCGTCGAAGTCCAGGGCGTGCAAATGCCCCAAGCCCAACAACCGACGATCCTGGCGAATAGTGTTAAAAAAGGCGATCGGGTCTGGAAAATTGCTAACTTTATCACCAAGCCAACAAGTGCAAAATCTTGTTGAGATACTGGGTAAGCTCAGATTTGCGAGCGAAGCAGTGGATAGTGAATCGTGGATAGTGGATAGTGTAGATCTGGGGGTATCCTGGGTCTACACTATTTACTAGTGGAATGGAACTACTGCAAGATCCGATCGATCCTGCTGGTAATCTAGAGATGGCATCTCTACATGTGCGGTAACTATCTTCGATTATGTCAGAATCGCTTCAAGCCTTACTTACAGCCGTTGCTGCTGGCGCAATTACACCAGAAGTAGCCGGGGCAAAAATTCAGTCGCTAGGCTACGAGTCGATCGATGACTTTGCGAAAATCGATCTCGATCGACAACAGCGGACGGGTTTTCCAGAAGTTATCTGGGGTTTGGGCAAAACCCCATCCCAAATCGTGGACATCCTCCGCGTCATGCGCCAACGACAACAATCGACGATAATGGCAACGCGGATTACTCCTACCGTCTACGCCGAACTCCAGCAAGCGATCCCCGACTTAATCTATTACCAAACGGCGCAAATTTGTGCTCTAACGCCCCCAAAATCCACACCGATACATTCTGGGAAAATTACCATTCTCACCGCTGGTACAGCCGATTTACCCGTAGCTGAGGAAGCAGCCTGTACGGCGAGCCTGTGCGGTTTCCAAGTCGAAAAATTATGGGATGTCGGCGTCGCAGGCATTCAAAGGTTGCTAACCAATCGTCATGTCATCGACAATGCGGATGTCCTCATCGTCGTCGCGGGGATGGAAGGAGCTTTACCTAGCGTTGTTGCTGGTTTAGCCGATTGTCCTGTGATTGCAGTACCCACTAGTATCGGCTACGGCGCGAGCTTCGGGGGGATCTCAGCGTTACTGACGATGCTCAACTCTTGTGCGGCGGGAGTCGGTGTTGTCAATATCGATAATGGTTTCGGTGCGGCTATATTAGCAGGGCAAATTTTACGCACTGCTAGCAAGATCGCACGTAAAAACCAGGGAAGCTAGATTCGCTCCTTTGTGCGGCTCTCGATCGCGATCGCATTTAGCCCAATAAACGTTTGAGCTGTTTACCATCTAGCTTTGCCATATACATCAGTCGTCACGATCGAGCGCAGCCAACCGCTGGATTTCTGCTGTAAAAGCTTCCGTACAACCATTCTAGAGGTGGCGAGATTAGATTGGGATTGTTGACCGATCGCTAAATCTTCTCACTGAGCCAGTCTATGGATTAAACGTTCGTAGTTATCGATCGACGCGATCGCATAACTTGGTTGTGATGCTGCTGTTAACAACACAGGCTCAACCGTAGCTTAGTGTAGAGCTTCACTGTGGGTATTTTGGATTTCAGTAACAGGAAAGCTCCGCACTTTAACATTATTTTCAAAAGATATTAAATATAATAATATACCCGTCGATCGAATGACCGCCCAACCCATGGTTTTTAGCAATCCATATTTACAAATTAATAATCGCGGTGAGATCCTTAACTTTGAACTCAATCGATCGCAGCATATCCTCGGACGAGATCCAAGTTTAGCAGATCTGTTCGTACCGGATAGTTGGCAACTGATCTCTCGCATCCAAGCAACATTGCGCCAAGATGGCGAAAGTTATTATATTTTTGATGGCGACGGCAAAACACCAAGTAGCAATCGATTGTATCTCGATCGAGTTTTAATTTCGCCGCAAGTGGGCTGTCTGTTAGTGCATGGGATGTGTGTCACCATCGGCTTAGATCCTGCCGTGATGATTCGAGTCACGTATATCAATCCTCGTGCTAGCAATCTGCCCGTCACCAGTTTAGAACAGAAATCCGTGTTGCTCTCCCAACCCCAAACGATTACCTTGGGGCGAGATGCTACCTGTACCATCCAACTCGATGCGCCGACGATTTCGCGCACGCACGCAACTATCCGCCAAGATGGTGCTGGTAGGTATATCTTAAGCGACCTGAGTACCAATGGCGTATTTGTCAATGGGCAACGAGTGAGTAACTCTGCCATCGTTAGCGAGGGTGCGACAATTAGAATCGGACCTTTTATTTTGATCGCGAGGAATGGCGAAATCCAACTCGTCGATACTGAAGATCGCATTCGGCTGGATATCGATCGATTGATACTCGAAACCAGTGGCAAACGTCGTCTAGACAACCTCTCCTTCGCCCTAGAACCGGGTCAACTCGTCGCGCTAGTGGGGGGGAGTGGTGCGGGGAAATCGACGCTGATGCGGACATTATTGGGGATTGAAGCAGCTACCAGCGGGACTGTTTATATCAACGGTAGCGATTTACGGCAAAATTTTAATATCTATCGCGATCGAATCGGTTATGTGCCGCAAGATGACATCATTCACATGGATTTGAGCGTCGAAGAAGTGTTAACTTATGCCGCAAAATTGCGGCTACCTTCAGATATCGATCTCAAAACGATCGTCGAGCGCGCATTAGATGATATTAAAATGACTCATCGCCGCAAAGCATCGATAAAAGATCTCAGTGGCGGACAAAGAAAACGGGTAAGTATCGGCGTCGAATTACTGGCAAATCCCAAACTTTTCTTCTTAGACGAACCGACTTCAGGACTAGATCCGGGGTTGGATAAACAGATGATGGAATTGCTCAGAGATCTGGCTCACGATGGCCATCGCACGATCGTTCTCGTCACTCATGCTACTGCAAATATCACCGATTGCGATCGCATTGTCTTTTTAGGTGCTGGCGGAAAGTTATGTTATTTTGGCGACCCTACCGAAGCTCTCAAATTTTTCGGAGTCACCGATTTTGCCAAGATTTATATCCAGCTTCAGCAAGAAACTGAAATCGATCGATACGTCGAATCATATCATAAATCTCCCTACTTTCAAAAGTATATCGCCAATACTTTCAACCCGCCGACAGCCAGACAAGCTAATCCGCTCTCGCAGTGGCAGATCTTTACCCAACGTTATTTTAGCCTCATCGCTCGCGATCGAGTTAATTTAGGACTAGCTTTATTTACCGCACCTGTCAGTATTGGCTTACTCAGTCTCTCCTTACAAGACAAAGATCCCTTTATTGTCGGCGATACAGTCGATCTGGGATTATCCGCGCTAGCCTTGCAAGTTTTATTCGTAATTACCTGTGCATCTCTGTGGGTAGGCTTATCGAGTTCGGCACAAGAAATAGTCAAAGAGTCAGCAATTTATCTAAGAGAAAGATTGGTAAATCTCCGCTTACGATCGTATTTAGGTTCCAAATTCAGCGTGCTTGCCGCTCTCGCGATCGTCCAAACTATTTTAATCGTCATCTCGATCTCGATCGCCTTCAAATCTCCAGCTTCAACGCTAATTAATTGGCAAATCGGACTTTTTATTAATACTTTTCTAACCCTCGTCGCTAGCTTCTCACTTGGCTTGTTAGTATCTACTGCTGTCAAAAATGGCAATCAAGCTAATGGCGCATTACCGCTATTATTACTACCCCAAATTATTTTCTCAGGCGTATTATTCAAACTCAAAGGCTTGAGTATTGGCATCTCGTATTTAATGTTAAGCCGCTGGGCGATCGGTGGTTATGGCACGATCGTCGATGTCAATAAATTATTACCAGATAGTCTCAGGACAGCCGCGATCGAAGATATGCCTTTCCCGACTGGTATTGCCTATCAACCTACTTGGCAGAATTTAAGTTTTAATTGGCTGATGTTATCAGCTCATATTGTTACTTATTTAGCAATAACTGCTTGGTTGCAGAAGAGAAAAGATATTTTGTAGAACTCTATTTGAAATTTTATGGTGAGGAGGGCGGGTTCGTTTATAATTTCTGGAATTTAGCGATGATTATTAGCATAAACCCGCCCCTACAGATCCGATAATAAATGCGATCTTTGGCATCGCCGCGCCGCGAGGTAATCGAATCGCGACCCACATATTCACCTGCACGGGTTTGTAGGGGCGGGTTTATGAGATCGATTCCGAATAATTCTCAAAATCTAAATCAAACCTGCCCTCCCCACCAATAACCACGAATGAAATATCGCTATCAACGCATTCAAATCAATTTACGATCGAATTTGCCGACTATCTCAACAAATTACTCACATCCAATCGATCGACAATTTTACACGGAAGAGGAGCAAGAATTTATGAGAACGATGGAACAAGTTGATGCTTGGTTTGAGGCGGAGATTGCCCAAGCCGAGCAAAGAGCTACACAGAAAGCACAAGAGCAAAAACAACAAGAGATTGCACTGAAAATGTTGCTTAAGAATATGCCGCTAGAAACAATTGCCGAACTTACTGAATTAAGTGTGGAGCAATTACAACTTCTCAGAGCGCAATTAGGAAGTAACTAAACAATCGATTTTCTCACTTGCTGGCGATCGACTCACAGGTCGAGCATTTACAGTCCATGCGCTCTAAATTAGAAAATACCTAAACGATCGATCGAGTCAACAAATAGCGATCGAATTATGCCGATGTACCGAGTAGTTGAGTTTTAGCGATCGAGCAAGATTAACGCGATTGATTTTCAACATTACTCGATCGATATCTATAGCAGGAATCGAGTATATCAAGATTGAGAGAATAAGCCGAAGTTATTGCTCTGCTTAGGTTTGAGTGGTTGGCGATGCCCACTATAAGACTTCATCTTTCCACATACTTAAATATAAGGCTCGATACTTGGTCTGGTATCTTTTTCTCCAGCTAAAATATCGCCACTTAGTCTTGGTGGCTTGTCATAAGAATAGTTTACTTTATATTTCCCAGTATCTGTGATAACAAAATCACACACCGTCCATCTTTCTCCTTGAGACAAAGAAAGATTATTCATTACTTCAAAATATTCATATAATCTTTCATCAAGATCATCATCAGTCAAATAATCCATGTCTTGCTCTAAAGCATTGCCCTTATAACAGTAAACAGCCATGCTAGATGCATCTAGTTCTTGATTTTCATCAAATACCATTTCCATATTGATTCTGAAAATCTTCCAATCTGTCGGCGCATAATTAAATGCAAGCTGTGCTATTTCCCTGTGAATTTCTAATACTTGTGATGCTGTCATTTCTTTTCTCCATTTATAATGCTTTTCAAATAGGAAGTAGGGTAGGCAAATATATCTCTACAACTAAACCATAGACCGCTCGAATTTGCCCACCAGATCGACAAATTAACAGCCCAAAATCCAAAATTCCTACCCCTGGTAAACCAGCAACGTAAAATTAAACACGCTACCCTTGCCTGGTGCAGATTCGACCCAAATTTGACCGTAATGAGCGCGAACTATTTGTTGGCAAACTGATAAGCCGATACCATAACCAGATTGTGACAAATCGCGATCGAGTCTGACGCGATCTTGGAAGATTTGTTTTTGCTTTTCGATCGGAATTCCTAACCCACTATCGGCAATACTGACTTGAATAGTTTGCGCTGTACGATGGAGCGCGCTGATGTGAATTTGGCCGCCAGTGGGTGTGTATTTACTGGCATTATCTAACAGGTTGGAAATCGTTTGGCGCAGTTTATCCACATCGCCATAAACGAAGGGAATGTCTTGGGGAATATCGGTAGTGACGACTTGAGATTTGAGTTGAAATTGCGGATCTAATTGGGAAACTACTCCTGAAATTAGTTCCGTCAGATCGAGTTTTTGAGGATGGAGAGCTAAGACTGTTGGTGTTGCTAATGGTTGTAAAATATCGGTGACCAATCGATCGATCGATTGTAGCTGCGTGCGCGCGCGTTCGATCAATTTGGCGATCGTGGCTGGCTCTAAAGAATTGGCGCGATAATCCTGCGGATTGTGGATAATTTCGAGCGTTCCCAAGGCTAGTGCGGCGGCGGTGAGCGGATTCCGCAGATCGTGAGCCAATACTGACATGGCGCGATCTTGCAATTTTAATCGATCGAGTAACTGTTCTTTTTCTTGCTTGAGCGTAAAAATTTCATCGCTTAACTTAATCATTTTGCTCACATAGCCCAGTGAGTCGCTTAGTTGCAACTGTTGGGTTCTGGGCGCGGGTGCGACAGAATTTACAGACTCGCCATAATTAGTTAAAATATCATCCGATCCAGAAACTAGCTCTTCTTGCCACCGTTCCCACCAATTATCGATTTGATCGATCAAATTGCTCCCAGCTAAAATCTGGCGTGGTGTCGGATACAGCTTCAGCAGTGCTGGCGTGGCAATGACGCGATAGTGCTCGGCTAAATCTGGCTGCTTACCGACATCGACAACTTGCAGCTCGAAAGCATCTTGGGCGTTGAGAATCGCTAACTTGTCGCGGATTTCCTGATTTTGGATGTAACTAGTCATCCGTTCGTCGAGGAACAGCAACAGTTGTAACGATCTTGGTGAATTAGTAGTAGATGGTAAATAGCGATCGGTTGACATTCATTCTCGTTGGCGTAGCCTCTCCTGTAGAGAATCGAAAGCTAGATTCGGACGGTGATGGTAGTTTAGAGCAAACCCAACCCAAGTATGAACCGAATCTTGATTTTTGTTAACAAATAGTTCATGTTTTGTAAAAAAATGTAACCAAACGATCGAACAGAGCGATTACTCACATTAGTTGGGAGTTGGGAGTGAGGAGTTGGGAGCGCAGCCTAAATAACCCTCTCCCAACTGCCAACTCCCAACTCCCAACTGCCAACTGCCAACTGCCAGATAAATAACAAGTAACAAATAAAAGACAACACAAAGCTTAAGATAATATTAACGGTAGTGTCTTACTATCTGCCATTCGCTGTCCCCACACGCTATCCCTATGAGTACTCCGCTCGGTTATGTTGCGTTAGTCTTACACGCTCATCTCCCTTTTGTCCGTCACCCTGAGAGCGATTTTGTCCTCGAAGAAGAATGGCTGTATGAAGCCATTACGGAAACATATATTCCCCTACTCCACGTTTTTGAGGGATTAAAACGGGACGGAATCGATTTTAAAATCACCATGAGCATGACGCCGCCATTGGTGTCGATGTTGCGCGATCCCTTACTCCAAGATCGTTATGACGAACATCTGGCTAAGTTAGAAGAACTAGCCCAAAAAGAGGTTGACAGCAACGAACACAACGGTCACCTCAAGTACCTCGCAGAGTATTACGTCAAAGAATTTGCCGCCACGCGGAAAACATGGGAGCGACACGATCGCGATTTGATCGGTGCATTTAAAGGATTTTTAGATAGCAACAACCTCGAAATCATTACCTGCGGTGCGACTCACGGTTACTTACCGTTGATGAAAATGTACCCTGAGGCGGTATGGTCGCAAATTCGCGTCGCGTGCGAACACTATGAAGAAAACTTTGGGCGCGCACCCAAAGGGATTTGGTTGCCAGAATGTGCCTACTATGAAGGCTTGGAACGGATGCTGGCGGATGCTGGCTTGCGCTACTTCCTCACCGACGGACATGGTATCCTCTATGCGCGTCCCCGTCCTCGTTACGGTAACTACGCCCCCGTCTTTACCGAAACTGGTGTAGCCGCGTTCGGACGCGATCACGAATCGTCCCAGCAAGTATGGTCTTCGATGGTGGGCTATCCCGGCGCGCCAGAGTATCGCGAATTTTATAAAGATTTGGGTTGGGATGCAGATTACGACTATATTAAGCCGTATATCATGCCCAACGGTCAACGGAAGAATATCGGGATTAAGTACCACAAGATTACTTCCAAAACTGGTGGCGAAAAAGCTCTCTACGATCCGTATTGGGCAAAGGAAAAAGCCTCGGATCATGCTGCCAACTTCATGTACAATCGCCAGCAACAGGTGTCTAACCTGGCGGGCATGATGAAACGTCCCCCACTGGTAGTATCGCCCTACGATGCCGAATTATTCGGTCATTGGTGGTATGAAGGCCCTTGGTTCATCGACTTCTTATTCCGTAAATCTTGGTACGATCAAGGCACTTACGGAATGACGCATTTAGCTGACTACTTACGCACTCAACCAACTCAACAAGTATGCCGTCCGTCACAGTCTAGTTGGGGTTACAAAGGTTTCCACGAGTATTGGTTGAATGAAACAAATGCCTGGGTTTACCCTCACCTCCATAAAGGTGCCGAACGGATGATCGAATTGGCACGGATGGAACCAGAGGATGAATTACAGTGGCGCGCTCTCAACCAAGCCGCTCGCGAAATCTTACTCGCTCAATCTTCCGACTGGGCATTTATCATGCGGACAGGAACGATGGTACCTTATGCAATTCGACGCACGCGATCGCATTTAATGCGCTTCCACAAACTCTATGACGATCTGCAAGAGCGCAAAATCGATAGCGGTTGGCTAGAAAAGGTGGAAACAATGGATAACATTTTCCCCAGTATCAACTACCGGACTTATCGCCCATTGTAAGGATGTAGTTAGTGGATAGATAGAATGTTTGGGTGCGTTATCCTCCGGAGTAACGCACCCTACAACTATACTCACCACTTAACAATTAAGGGTTAATTACACCAGAAAAAAGACCGATTAAAATCAGAGTCAGCGGCAGTAAAATTAGAATTCCATTAATGGTGGTACCGATCGAAGGTGTGATATTGTCTGGAGGATTTAGCTCAGAAGCGTGACTACTACCCATGTCCATAATATTATTTAAAGATCTAAGTTTGTCGATAAACTTATCTTGCAGTGTTTCGCTCTAATCCACATCGCTCGATCGAAAGACCCCCCATTTTTAATAGATCGACCAAAATGAATATCTACTCTGAAAATGCTAAGAAGTATGTAGATTAGAACGCGATCGCGCACGATTAAGCAGTAATGGATTATCGATCGGCGGAGGATGAGCGAGCTTGCAAAACCATAACGAAATTCTCAACTGGTACCAAACATTCACGCCCAATGCAGAGCAACGCAAAAACTGGTATGGATCTGTTGCCGAAACTTACGATCGAGTGCGGCCTAAATACGATCGAGCATTCCTAGAACGGGCACTCGCCGTAGCCGCAGTACCTCAGCATGGTAAAATTCTAGAAATAGGCTGTGGCCCAGGTACGGCAACGCGATCGTTGGCACAAATGGGATATTCGATCGTCGCGCTAGAACCAAGCTTAGAGGCTTGTGAATTCGCACGTCAGCATAC